>PBMZ01000121.1 GCA_002722955.1 Planctomycetaceae bacterium
GGTGCGAGGCCAGCTGAAGTTGGTGTCATTAACCGATGCACTCCAGCAGAAATCCGCCACGAGCTAAAACGCGGAAATGTGGCGGCGGTGCTGGCTGTGGAGTCTCACCATACGGTGCGTTATGGGGGGTTGCCGTTGCCTGAAGGGGTCGAGATTGCTCACGAGTTTGATGTGCCTGTCATCGTCGATGGCGCTGCTCAGGACCAACGATTGCGAGAGCTTATCGGTTATGGATGCGATCTCGTGATCACGAGTGCTCATAAATATCTGTGCTCGACAACCGGTGGTGTTGTTGCCGGCCGGAAAGAATTGATCGACGCCGTTTATCTTCAAAATCAAGGCATCGGCCGCGGCATGAAAGCCGGGAAAGAAGCCATCTTCGGTGCGATTGCGGCTCTCGAATATCGCGAGCAGCAGGACATGGCCGGTTGGACCGTGGAGCAAGACCGCAAGGTGCAAGTGATTCTAGAGCGACTCGGGGATATCCCAGGTCTGCATTTAACCGTCGATGCCGACCCCAACAGTTGCCCGTTTTCTCGAGCCAGGTTGACACCCGATCCTGCCATCACCAATCATACAGCAGCAACGTTGAACGTCGAATTGGCCAAGGGCGACCCGACAATCGTCGCTCGTGCTCATCATACAGACGAAGGCTACATTCACTTGGATGCCATCGAGATGACGGATGAAGAGATCGAGTTCACTTGCCAAAAAGTTCGCACGATTCTGACATCGTGAATTTCGTAGTGGTGGCTTCCAGCCGCCAACAACATGGGCAAGAACGGCGGCTGGAGGCCACCGCTACGGTTAACTTCGTCAAGCTGCGATCGCTCGATTGCATTTGGGAAACGAAGGCATGAATTATCCATTCAGAGTGACCGTTCTGCTGAGCTTCCTTGTGCTGTCCGGCTGCATACAGGACTCCGATGTTTCCCAAACTACAGAACAAGTTCCGGCAAACATCGCGCCACCAGAACCTGCAGCAGACGTCAAAGTCATCAAACCTCAAATTCTGGTCGTTCCATCACCGCACCAACCAAATGCAGTGATCATCAGTATTGCCGCCAACGCGAACTGGCCGGAACTCTACACGAGTCATCGAACGGAATTGGAAGCGGCGATCACGCTGTCTCGTCGCGATCAAGACAATGCTGAGAGTACCACTTCCGTGCTGGGAGACATTGCCCTGGGCGAGCACACGGGCGAGGCTCCAAGATTGCTATTCCAACCGAGCTTCCCGCTTGTCCCCGGCGATACTTATGTTGCTCGAGTTGATTTATCGAAGCTACCGCTTGAAGGCTCGACGAACCCGGCTGAACGCGTCTTTACGATTCCACGAGGAGACCAAACGCCGCCGGTGATTATCGACTCGTATCCATCCGGGCCGATAGTGCCGGCGAATCATTTGAAGTTTTACATCAACTTTTCCCACCCAATGGAACAAGGCGACATCTTTCAACATTTCTCGCTGAGGGATGAGACCACGGGCGAAAACGTGCCGCGTCCGTTTCGGCATACGGAACTTTGGTCCAAGGACAATCGCCGATTGACTCTGTGGTTTCATCCGGGCCGACAAAAGGATGGTGTGAATCTGAATGTTGAAATCGGCCCGGTACTTGAGCCAGAGCATGAATACTCGTTGGTAGTCTCCGGAGATTGGCGCGGCGAAAATCAAGTGCCTCTCGGAACAGACTATGAGAAGCGTTTCCGCGCCGGCCCGCAAGATCGCCTTCAGCCAAATCCAGAGACATGGTTGCTCTCAAGCCCTCGAGTGGAATCAAAAGACATATTCCGTTGCGATTTACACGAGCCGCTGGATTGGGCCTTGATGCACAGTGCCGTGCACATCGAACACGAGGACTCGCCCGGCACGGCGATCAAAGGAAAGATCGAGCCTGGCTATGGTGAGTTGAGTTGGAACTTCCAGCCCGAGCAACCGTGGCATTCAGGAACATACCGGCTCGCGATCAAGACGATCATCGAGGACCTAGCAGGCAACAACTTAGAGCAGCCGTTCGAAGTGGACATCACCAAAGAGACTGAGTCCGAGCCTCCACCAAAGTATGTCTATCGCAAATTCGACTGTGTACCTGTGGACGAGTGAATGCGGCGGTGAAGCCATCGTTTAATCCGAAGCCGTAGGCGAAGGCCAATGGCATACTCCTCGCCTACGGCTACGGGTTAAACGACGATCAATTGATGTGCGTTCTCCTCATCAACCGGAGACAAGAACTTGACCCGCGAAGACAATCTGGCCCTGTTGCACGAGTACACCGAAAGCGACAGCTTGATCAAACATATGTTGGCCGTCGAAGCTGCCGTGCGAGCGTACGCGAAGAAGTTTGGCGAGGATGAAGAAAAGTGGGCCACTGTCGGCTTGCTGCACGACTTCGATTACGAGCGTTGGCCGAACGCGCCGGATCACCCATTGAAGGGCTCGGAAATCCTGAAAGAACGCGGCTACTCGGACGAGATTATTTACGCTATCAAGTCCCATGCCGACCACTTAGAGAATTGCCCGCGAGTCTCTCAGCTGGACAAAACTCTTTATGCTTGTGACGAACTGTGCGGCTTCATCACGGCGTGTGCGTTGGTGCGGCCGACTCGGCTTGAGGGGCTGAAACCGAAAAGCGTTCGAAAGAAGATGAAGACGCTGTCGTTCGCGGCCGCTGTGAATCGCGATGATATCGCCAACGGTGCCGCTGACCTAGGTGTCGATTTAAACGAACATATCGATTTTTGCATTCAGGCCATGTACGAAATCCGCGAAGAATTGGGTTTTGTCGCGGAAGAAGCCGATTGAGACAAATTACTGCTTTCTCGGCGTTTACGACGGCGTTATCATAGAGCAGGGCTGTGTGATCTCGATGGAGTGATCTCGACACGATTTGATCTCATCTGCTTTGGCCACAAATCGATGACGGCTCGCAAATTTCATGAATCTGGATACACTGCGAGCCGAATCTGGTTGCATCGTCAACAGGCTCGTTTTCAAGCGATGACGTTGCGCGCTTTTTTGCTTTGCGTATGCCTCGGCCTTCTCAACGCGACGACCTCGCTGGCTCAAGAAACTGAAGACACGCCCCGCAGCACTCCGACGTCTCGTCCTGACGAATCGGCATCTGAAACTCAGCCAAAGAGTGACACGCCCAGCAGCCTGAAGCCAACCGGCAACGATGTTATCTATCTTCCTGGTCCCGACGGCAAACCGATTGCCATGCCGGCCACGGCCAAACTGAAAGAGTATCTGGACTCGCTACGCGTACCAAAGGACAACGGCGAGGCACGGCGGCCCGACTACTTCATCACCAGCATCAGCATGACGGGCTCCGCGAATCGGCGTGAGGAAAGAGTTACGTTTCAGGCGAAGTTGAATATTGAGGTGAACGTTGATGGCAAGGATGTTCCCATTCCGATCGCGATGCAAGACGCGACGTTGTTGCGAGTCCACTCGACCGGCGGCAGCGAAGCCAGTCTGGAACGCACAAACGGCAAGGGCTATTTGTGCTGGGTTCAAGGCCAAGGAAAGCTAGAGCTGGACCTGTCGATGAGCGTTCCGATCCGAAAACAAACGGCGCGGCGTCGAGTTCAATTGGATCTCCCTTCGACCGTTCAGAGCGACATCGTTGTCACCGTGCCTTTGCCATTGGTGACCGTTAAAGTTCCCGAGGGCACAACGTTCGAAAAGAATGTCGTCGAGACCAACAACACCAAGATTCAGTTGTTTGGCGTGCGCGGCGAATTAGATCTTTCTTGGCAGCCAATCCCCGACGAGAAAAAAGCCAAGACGACGTTGCAAAGCAACACGATGATCTCAGGGCGAATGTCGAAGAACTCAATCGAGTTGGACGCGACGCAAATTGTTCGCGCGACTCAAGGCAGTTTTGGGCAAGTCGTCGTGTTGTTGCCCGATGGCTTTGAAGTCGATTACCTCGAAAGCGACGAGGCGACTGGTTACCAAATGGACGAGGATCAACCGAATCGCGCGATCGTCACTTTGTCGGAACCGACAACGGGCCCAGTTCGTTTGAATTGGTACTTGTACGCCGACTTTGACGAGCAAGTCGGCAGTCCGAAGCTGACAGGTTTTGAAGTCGAGCGGGCTCGAAGGCAAATCGGCTCGATCGCAATCGGGACGGTTTCGGGACTCCGCGTGCGATCGAAAAAGGCGGACAACGTTCGGCAAGTGGGCATCAGCGAGCTACCGCTCTCGGAAATGCCAACGCCAGCTCGATCTGCAAGTCTCGCCTATCGACTGCAGCGGCAGCCGTTTTCGATCGACTTATCCGTGGAAGAGATTCCCGCGTACTTCAAGGTAAAACCAACTCACACATTAAGTTTCAGTCCGTCAGAGAGTGGCTTACGCGTCGAACTGGAATCTAAGTTCAATCTTCGTGTTCACCGTGGAGCCTTCAAAGAGCTCTCGTTGATTTGGCCCGAGCTGGAGCAAGACGGATGGACCGTTGAGCAACCCAGCCTTCGTAATGGCGAAATGCTTGACCATTACTTAATCGACGTGTCGGCAAACGGCGACGAAGAACTGACCGTCAGTCTCTCGGCATTCACGCTGATCGATGATCTCAGCGATGCGCTCACGTTGCACTTACCGCTACTCGACGCATCAACGAACCTGCCCGCTTCGTTGATTGTTGCCGCGGCATCTGACGTCCGCACTGACATCTCCGGAGCAGAGTCCGCCCAAGGCAAGACGGTCTTGCGGCCGATGAATACAGAACAAATTGCTGAATACAATCTCTCTGAAGACGTCGATTACTGGATCGTTGACGGACAACGTCCCGAGTTAAACATCTCGGCATCAGTCCATGAACAGTCGCTGCGAGTTGAGACGTCAGTCGTTGCCACAGCAACAGACGATGACGTTGCTGTTGAACAATCTCTGATCCATCGAGTCGAATTTGTTCCCATAACTCAGGTCAACTTGATGGTGCCAAACGAGATTTCAAACGAAGTCGAGTTCTTCGCTGGTGATGGAACACCGTTGCTTGCCAACGACACAGGCTTGGAACAAGGCAAACGAATCGAGAAACGCGTTCGATTACCAAATCCACTGCTTGGCCGATTCGAAATCGTCGCCAAGTTTGCCGCGGCGACGGGAACGACAGAAAGTCAGCAATGGACAATTCCCTTAATTCACGCTTCGGCGTCCGAGTTTAACTCGACAACACTGACACTTCGATCAGGCGGCAACCGCGAACTTTCCCCCGTCGGAGATCAATGGCAGGCGAAGCCGGGCGTGGTGGGCTCACCGCAATGGATGGCTGAAGGATCGATCAATTCGTTGAGTATTTCGGGGAGCGTTTCGACGTCGCGAACAACGCAAGAACTGAGCATCGCAAGATCGCTGGTTCGATCTGTCTTCGATGCATCGGGACGGTCGATATCCACTGCGTTCTTCGAATTCGAGACGATGCCGACATCGACAAGCTTGGTGTTTCCGCCTGGCTACCGTCCCTCGAAGTTCTTCTGGGACGGCGTTGCTCTGCCAACAGAACGCATTCGCACATCGCCGTTGACGACTGTGGCTGGCGAGATCGTCTATCAGATCGAATTGCCAACTTCTGAGAGTGAAGGCCCATATTGGCTATCCGTCCAATACGGCGGCGAGACGGCCGGCTTATTTGCATGGAACGAATCGCATCGTGTCCAAGCACCACATTTTTCATCCGGTGCTCACATCAATCACACCTTCTGGGAGATTGCGTTGCCGGTGGGACATCAGTTGTTCACGCTACCCAAAGGCTATACGACGCAATCGCCGTGGGAACGGAATATCGTCTATTGGCATCGGCAGCCGAAGCATGAGCTAGACATTTTGCTAGGCGCGAAAAATCGATTAGCCAACGGCCCATTGCAGTCCGCTCCAACAAGCGATGGCAACGTGTATCAGTTCAGTTGCATTGGCCCGCCGAGAGCACTTCAGTTCCGCTCGATGAGTCTCGCATTTATCGTGTTGTCCGGCTCCGGTGTCGCTATGGCTTGCGGATTGGTTCTGGTGAAGTTCGCGGCGACTCGAAATGTGTTGTCCTTCTTCGTCATCGCGTTCGGTGTCGCGGCTCTTGCCGTTTGGCAAGCCGAGCCAGTTAAGCTTTTGTTGCAACCCGGATTGTTGGGCACGTTGCTGGCAATTATTGCGGCCTATATCGATGGCCGCTCGAAGAACAAGGCTCCTTTCAATCTGATGTCGTTGTCATCGAATGACGTCCTGCAATCATCTGTCGAGCTTTCGAAGATCCCCGCGACTGCAGACGACTCCGCTCAAGATCACCCGGCCGTCTTGGATATGTCGAGCCAGCGGATTGGACGGCCCACTGAAGTGGGCAGCACAAACGCATAAATGGGATGAAAAGCACTCGCTTTGAAAACGCCTGCACTGTTTACTTGGCTGGCCACTTCGCTCGCCATTCTGATTTGCTCCATGAGCAGAATTGATTCGGCTTTCGCCGCCGATCAGACAGAGCCGTTGCGCAAAGCGTACGTCTTGGCGAATCAACCGGACCAATGGCCAAAGGGCAATTGGCGGCCAATGAACGTGCGCGATTTCGAGGCGTTGATACAATCACTTGAGAGTAACGCACAGCAACCTCAACCCGCCGTGATCGACCGTGCGATCTACACGGCCAAGTTCGATCCTGCAGCAAAGACACTTGTCGGCGGCACGTTGTCAGCAAGAACAAAGCTGCGCGGGCGTGAAGCAACACTGATGAAGCTTGAGCCGCTGCGCCTTGCCTTAAGCGGACTTCAATGGAGCAACTCACGACCTGCGACTTGGGGCACAACTCGCTCTGGCGCAACTTCCGTTTTCATTGAAGACCGAGCTGGCGAACTTACTGGGGCCTGGACACTTGCTGGTCACGGCACAAGTTATCACGTCGAATTCCCAATCGAGATTCCGCAAGCGGTCGTTTCTCAGATTCGTTTGTCTGCGCCAACAAATTGGAATGTTGCCAGCAGTCGGGGGTTTGTCCGGGCTGTTGCCGCCGAGGAAAAAGATGGGTGGCGCGATTGGATCATCAATCTCGGGTCGGAAACCGCCTCGACCATTCAGCTGAAGCGAGTTTCTGAGAGTGCCCGTGCGGCAGTCTTATACTCAATTGACTCGACTTATTCCTTAAGAGCCGCGGACTTGGTAGTGCAATTTGAGGTGACTCCGCAAGTTTTTAACGCCCCCGTACGGGAGCTACGTTTCGCAGTGTCGAAGGAAGTTGAAATCCAGTCAATCACATCGGCAGACACATCGTTCGAATGGCGTCCTGTTGAAGCGCCGCAACAACGGCGTAAACAGATCGCCGTAACTCTACCGGATACTTCAAGCGGTATGTTGTCGCCGATCTTGATTCAAGGCGTGGCTGCGATCGCTCAAAAGCGTGGTGTTGCCTTACCGACGGCGACGATGATCAACGCGGGATTTCGGACGGGATCGCTTGCACTTTCGATCGATGAACCATTGAAACTTCGTTCGACTCGCAGCCGTGGCCTCTTGCAAACTGAAACCCTGTTCGATGGTGCTGGCCGGCAGCGAGTGAGGTTTCAACAGTACTTGCCCAACCATTACTTGACCGTCGACACCGGAGACCCACAGCCGACGTTAACCACCAAAGCTCTAACCGGCATTGTTATTGGCACCGGTCAATGGTCATTGATTTCCGACATTCAGTGGAATTGCACAACGGGCTCGAGTTTTTCGCTAGCTGTTCGAGTTCCACGCAGTTGGCGCGTGACGGACTTGCAGTTGCAGTCAAACAATCCAGCCGCGGAATTAGCCAACTGGATGGTCACTGATGATTCCGAGGGTTCGGTCGTCACAATTGAACTGAAAGAGCCTGTACGATCAGGCTCACCTAAGACACTTCGTTTCTTCGCCGAACGAACCAGCAACGCAGTCAAACCAAGCCTTCTTGTCGAAAATATTCAGCCAATCGATTGCAACGATGTCGATCTCTTCTTGGCAATTTCGACAGTCAAAGACTTTCAACTGTCACCAACACCTGAATCCGGACTCAAGCCTTTTTCGCTTGAAGGCATCAGTGATGAGTGGGGAGCTGACGTGCTGGAAGAGTTGCTCGGAGAAATCTCCGATGACCGCCAGCTTCAACTATTTCGATCAACATTGGTCGAACGTGCGAACACGCTTCAAATCGAGGCACCTCAAGACACGACGGCGGAGCCATTAGCTAAGGAAACAACTCAGCCTTCCGACCCCAATGACAACTCGGCTAGCGAATCCTCTGCACTACCGGATGACGCCGCCCCGAGATTGCCAGCCGTTCGAGCTCGATTGCGCTCGATCTTTTCCGCGTCGGAAGAGTCAGACATCCATCACATGCGGTATGAAGTCCAAAGCAGCAGCACGCTTCAGGAGCTAGAAGTCATCATTCCGGAATCGATCGAGTTGTTGTCGATCGTTGTCAACGGCTCTGACGTGCAACCTGGACAAGGCGAAGCCGACAACGCAACGGAAGTGGCAACGTCCGAGGGAACTATTCGGGTGACTGCGGCTGATGGTCCGATTCAGTCAGTCGATGTCAAATTCCGGTCGACCTCGCAGAGTGGATTTTTCAGACGCACTTCGGCTGTTTCCTTGCCGCAGGTATCTTGTCCGATAGTCGATGCAACGTGGGAATTTGCGACGGCACCAGGCACATCGGCGCGTCAAGTTCAAGGGCTACGAATGCAGAACGTACCGACGTCCATGCATTGGCGCGAGCGGCTTTTCGGCCCGTTAGCAAGAGAACGAGATGATCGATGGTTTAATCCATTTCGACTGACTTCGTGGTCGCAGATATTCGCTGAGACGAACCGTGAAAACTTTCTATTGCCGCAGGGTGACCAGGAATTCGCTCCGACAGGTTGGCCAGTCTGGTTTGCGTCTAATGTCGACTTCCCGAAGTCGATCAAAATCCAGACTTGGGACGATCGCGTTGTTTCGATGTTTTCCTGGGTCTTGTTCGCTGTCGCATTGTTGTTGATTTGCCTCTGCCGTCTGCTGATGACGAAAGTCGCCACGCGTGCGTCCTTGGTGACGTTATTTCTTTCGAGTGTCGCTGCGATGCTGCTGCCAGAGACGCTTGCCAGTATTGCCGGAGGCATCTTTAGCGGAGCGTTAATTGCCGCTCTGTTGCCAAAATCTTTCTTCGAGCCGCGTCCAGTTGTACCAGTCTCCCACTCGGTCTTCAGCAACATGCCACCGACGGTGTCGTTCGAGCGTCTGGCTGATAGCGCAAAACTTCTGCTATTGGTCTCGACGATGGCTTGGGCCTTGTGGATGTGGGACGCTCAAGAGAATTTGCACGCGCAAGAAGAATTATCAAAGACAGCGTACGATGTCCTTATCCCTGTTGATGATGACTTGAAACCGGACGCTTCAGTGCCGCTCGTCTATGTCGATCAAAAGGTTTTTGATCGTTGGCAAGAAAATCTGCGACTCAACCAACCCCACAACTACGTGATTTCAAGCGCCGAGTACGAGGCAAACATCGATGAAAACGGCCGCCTTCAATTGCAAGGAAAGTTCCAAGTCGATTGCTTCAGCCAGTCCAGCAAAGTTGCTCGCGTGCGATTTGATATCGACAGTGCTCATGTGGGTGGAGCAGACGCGTGCCTCGTCAACGGCGAACCAACGGCAATTCTGCCATCAGGAGATGAAAGCGCATTCATCATTGAATTGCCGCTAGAATCCGAAGCGACAGAGAACACGGCAAAGCAATCTTTCCAAGTAGAATTGAATTTGCACCCATCGCTGGAGGAAAACGAAAACGGCAAGCGATGGCGCCTCTCGTCGATTCCTTCGATCGCTAACAGCCAATTGGTGTTCCGTTGCGAGAAAGCCGACGCTCAAGTCCATAGTCCGACAGCCATCGGTCAAATTGAAAAGCAAGGCCAGCAGCTCACCGCTCAAATTGGCACTGTCAGCGAGTTAGTCCTGGAGTGCCGTCCCTCCGGTGAGCAATCGGCCGCTGACGTTACTGTTGAGTTGGCCGAGCTTGTCGAGATCTCGCAGCCAACATTGATGAACTTTCGATATCAGCTTGGTTACGTTGTCGACTCCGGAATCGTACCAGCCGTTCGATTGAAAGTCGGCGACGATCTGATTGTGGATCGAATCTTTACGCTTGAAGAAGAACTGCCTTTTGAAGAGTCAACAAACGACGGACAGCGCGTTCTTGACATCGAATTCATCGGACCTCGTTCTGAAAACTTCGAGATCTTTGTCGACTTGATGAAGCCGATTCCAATCAAGACAATCGCCGACGCGATCGCGACACCGGCAGCGGCGGATCGATCGCCAGCAGAGTTTGCGGAGTCGTTCCCATTACAATTGACGGGAACGGAGTTAGTGCCAGAGCATAAAATCCAAACTGCGAAGATCGGGCTTCGGACGACCTCGGCGTTCTTGATATCACCAAGATTGACTGCCGGCACGAATTACTCGCCAGTGCCTACGCCAAGGTTCTTGGAGGCTTGGCCCGATTCAGAGATCCCGCGTCCCGAACACGCCTTTGACGTTGATGTCGACGCCGTCGCCTCGCCCCTCGACTTTGAACTGTCCCCAGTCCTGCCAACGCGACTGGTCCGTCTGGATCAAACCGCCCAGATCACTGCTTATCGAATCAATTGGACATGCAACATAGAGATTCTGACAACCGACGCACCCGCGTTCTTTCATCAGTTGCTGAATGATCCGCGAATGACGATCGAATCCATCTCGGTGCTGGAGACAGATGCCGAACAATTGGCCCACCATTCTCAACTTGGCGTGAGGTCCAATTTGTTTCTTCGAGACAGCAACATCTTCCTCGAAGAACAAGGCGTTGGCATTCAGAATGTCGTCGTGAAAGGGCACGTTCCGTTGGCGAGTGGGGAGACGGCGCTCCCGATTGTGGGCTTTCATAACGCAGAGATTCGAAGTTCCTCGTTGCGAATCTATGCGGATCGCGACGTGGCTGTTCAAACGATTGGGTTCGAGCAACTCGAAGCCCTCGACGAACCAATCGCTGCAAACGATTCGAGCAACGATGCAGTGTTAATCGGACGTTATGTCGTCCCAGAAAAGTTCTCGAAGCTGCCATGGTTCTTGGATCAGGTCGCTATTCGACGACCAGAAGCAGTAATCGCTGACCCCGAGTTAGTGCGGCCAAGCGTAAAGGTCAAGCAACGCAACAAGCCCGCCAACGTGAAATCGTTGACGGTTCTGGATCCGTTAACAGACGACGCTTGGCAGCTATCCACCGAAGTCGTGATCCGATCTGCGGGTCAACGCACAACGCCGTTTTCGGTTTATGTGGCTCCCGCGTTGGCCCAAAGTGTGGTCCCGCCCGAAGGAAACATTTTCCAAGCTATCGACCACGAAGACGGTTCGGCCACCTATCGAACATCTCAATTTGCGACGTTACCGAAGACGTTGCGTTTCACTGCGAGTGCCATGGTTCGAGCACCTCTGACGGGAACTTGGGCTTTACCATCGATTCGAGTCATTCAAGCCAACGTTGACGAGTCCGTATTGGCCATCATGGCCGAATCGGAATACCGTCCCAACCGAGGCCGTACGATCTCGGAATTGGACGACTGGCTGAAAGAACATCAGTTGTTGCTACCGTCGAGTGCGCGTCGGCAGTTTTTCTCGAGCCGCAGAGTCCCTTGGAATCTGCAACGGCAGGCACGTCAAGTCAAAGGCTCGAAGGCAACAATTCCCTTACTGCGACATCAAATCAGTCGAGAGATCTCGGGGCAACTTGACGGTCGCACGTCCGCGTTTATCGAAAACGGCACATCACCGTCGTGCGAACTTCACATCCCCGCGGGAGTTGAATTGCGATCCATCTTTATCAATGGACGTCCACATGTCACGGCGAATCAAATCGCTGGTAATGACATCGAGATTCCGTTTCAAGATGAAGACGTTCTTTATCGCGTCGACTTGTCATGGAGTCGAAACGACTCGACTTTGCATGACATTCGCTTTCCGAGCTTTCGTGGCCTCAAGCCTGCGGAATCTGCGGTCGAGCTGATCTTGCCCAACAATTCCGTCATCGTTCGCCAATCCGGTTGGAAGCCCTTCTCAACGCTTGCAACGCAAGTTGATCATGCAGAGCAACTGGTCGAGTTGATACGTGTTGGTGTTGATGGCAACCTTGATGTCGCGTCAGCATGGTCTGACTTGTCACGGCTTATGAAATCACTCGAACGGTCGGTATTTCGGAATGACATTAACGAAACGCAAGAGGCGCGCATCGCCCGCCTAAAAGAACAATTTGGAGAACTGAGTGAAACGATTTCGGCCGACACATCGGTTGATACAACGGCTGGCTCAATCGACTTTGAGAAAACACCCGCAAATGCAGAAGTCTTCCAAGCAATCACAGCCCCGTCGTCATATCCGATGGTCATGTCTCGTGACATCTTGGCATTGATCGTAGGAATTGCTTTGTCACTTTGTTGTTTGCCAATCGTTCTATCAAGCAAGCTATCAGCCATTTGGAAGCTCGATCAAAGACCGCTTGCTGGTTTGGTGCTCATTGGTGTCATTTGGTGGGCTTTCTTAACGCCCGGTGTCATTGGCGTACTTTTGCTAATCGGGATTCTGCTGGCTTCCCTGAAACTGCGCGATCAGCTAGCCCGAGAAAGCAAGTAGTCGCTGTCAAAGACACTCGACCAAGTGCTTGACCAGATCACGAACATCCGACTCGCTGTGAGCACAGCTAAGCGTTATCCGCAACCGCGACGAATCCTTGGGCACGGTCGGTGGCCGAATTGCTCCGACCAGAAAACCTGCGGCTCGCAACTTCTCAGCGGCAAGTGTTGCTTGTTCGGGGCTTGTCAGCGGAATGGGGCAAATGGCTCCCTGACAGCCGGGCAACGGCAAAATACCAGCGGACGCCAACTCTTGGTGCAAGGTCGACGACAACTGCTCCAATCTTCGACGGCGTTCTGGTTCGGCTTCAACGATCTTGATTGCTTCAAGGGCGGACGCACATACGCTCGGCGGAATCGCCGTCGAATAGATTTGAGTTCTCGCCGAATTCAACAAGTATTCGATCAGCGATTCCGAACCCGTAACGAATCCGCCAAGTGAACCCAATGCTTTGCTTAGAGTGCCGATGCGAACAGTAACGCGTTCTTCTGTTTCAGTCGCTTCACACGCACCGCGACCGTTAGCTCCCAAGACCCCAGTTCCGTGAGCCTCATCAACCAGCACCATCGCATCGTGTGCTTCGGCCAGATCGCAGATATCGGCCAAGGGGGCGATGTCTCCATCCATACTGAAAACGCCGTCGATGACAATTAAGCGACGACGATAGGAATCCGCCTTCGCAAGCTCGCGAGCCAACCCACTTAGCTCTCGATGACGAAACACTCGCAATCGGGCTCCTGAAAGCCGGCAACCATCAACAAGGCTCGCATGGTTCAGGCGGTCACAAAACACGATGTCATTCGAGTCAACCAATGCAGCAATCACGCCGATGTTCGTCGCGAAACCAGTCGGGAATAAGAGCGCAGATTCTTGCCCTTCGAAGTCGCCCAGCTTCTGCTCCAAGCGAACATGCCAAGGCGAGCGTCCGCAAACCACTGCGCTTGCTCGCGAGCCCACTCCTGCTTCTTTGGCGGCCTTGCAAGCAGCATCGATCAAACGTTGGTCGTGCGCCAAGTTCAGATAGTCGTTGCCGGCGAAGTTCCGAAGCCGCCGCCCTTCGAACTCACACAGCCCGTCTGCAAGTGGCGTAAACTCTATCTTCGAGCGCAACAAGCGGGCTTTCCGCTGTTCTTCTAATTCATTCGAAATCCAGCTCAGGCGGGACATTGTGACCAGTCCGGTTGAAAAGAATCTCCCTCCACTTGAGGTCAATGGAGGATTTTATGTTGAAGTGACCTACCCAGTCTGCCTATCATATCGATTGAGTTGGAAACTTGGCAAAGCTATTCGTCCCCTTGTGTTTGGACGCAGCTTTGCCTCGAAATCGGATTGCAAGAACAAACGTGCGGGCCAACGCTTGGCGCTGGAGAGTCGGCGGTTTTTACTGCCGGCTCTCTTTTCACTTCTTTCTCCCCACTTCATTTCCTGAAGGAGAATTCGATGTCCGGCTTTCGCCCCCTGCGCACGATGTTTCTGGTAGTCGTTTGCATCTTCCCTCTTCTGGCCGCTAACACAGGTCCGTTGACCCGCATCAAGGTCGATTCCGATGCGCCTGTCGTCAAGCTGTTTGATGGGATAGCTCAAGGCCAACTTCAAACTCGAATTGTCGCGCGCGATCAGTTTCGAGCCCACTTGTTCGTGACCAATCAATCCAACAAACCTTTGACGGTCAAAGTTCCAGACGCGGTGGCCGCGGTGCATGTGTTGAAGCAGAACGGCTTCTTCCCTCAATTTCCTCCAGGCCAAAACCAACAGGCGAATCAAAATCAGAACAACGTCATCGGCCTGATCGAACAAGGCACGGGCCAAGATTTAGGCGGTCAAGTCAACGGTGCAAACAACCAACCCTTTGACGGACTCTTTTCGATTCCGCCAAAGAAAACGATGAAACTCGAGTTTGATACCGTGTGCTTGGATCATGGCAAACCGCATCCTCGTTCCAGCATGAAGTACATGCTGATTCCGATCGAGAAGCAATCAGACTACGTTGCCTTACAACAATTGCTGGCCGTTGCCGACCCCGACAAGACGGATCGCTTGGCAATTCAAGCGGCAGCTTGGCATCTGGCCAACGGTTTGAGTTGGAAGAAGCTAGAATCGAAACGCGATTCCGAACTTGCCGTCATCAATCACCCGTACTTTACGAAGAGGCAGCTTGAGACCGCCAAGTCGTTGGTTGCCTCGGCTAAGGAAGCGGCTAAGAACAAACCCAAGCCAACACTGCGTGAAAAGAAATTCGACTCCAACGCCAAACGCACAACCGATGGTTGAGCTTTGCTGACAGAGTGCGTGTAGCAGCTGTCACCGACGGCGAATCGTATTTTGATCAAATGCTTTCAACGGCAACCCGACGCGTGATCACGTGTCGGGTGTCATGCTTCATTGCGCCGTGATCCGCATGTGAAAGACTTTGTTGAATTGCCCTTTGCGCTTGCCCAGCCAAATTAGCCCCTCGCCACATGTAACCCAACTCTCATTCGCTCTGATTCGACATACGCCCGAGTTACCGAGTGTGGCGTGGTTTTCTGAGATCAAGACGCGTTCCGTTGATCGGATGACTCGCAACGTTTCGGGATGCACTTGTGCAATGAACAACGGAGCGCGGTGTCGCATGATGTGATCGTTCTCCGCACCGCGCCGTGTATAGACGAGAAACAAACCACCGCCAACAGTCACCCAATGTTGTTGCGTGTTGTAACTGAGCAATGGCTCTCCGTCATCGAACTTCCACTCGCGCAAAGGCTCGAAGTTAATTCCGTCTGTTCCTCGCGTGACGTAAGCCGAGTGATTGGCTCGCATCGTCAGAAAATAGCGGCCGCCGAACTGAACCAGCGACGGCTCATAGAGTCCGCGGCCAAGCGAGATTGTGTGCTCCGAACCATGTTCCTTGTATGCGAGTGTTTCACCATCAAAAGTACAACGCATCACTACGCTGGTGTAACGATGCACTTTCGGATCGCGCCAGTAACGCACTGGCAACAACACGTCGCCGTTGGGTAGATCAACTCTTTGAGTACAACCAGCATTTGCTCCCGTGATTGTCGCTCCGCTGTGATCTTTCTTCGGCACATCAAGCAGTCGCAGCGGTCCCCATTTGCCTGTCGAAGGATCCATCACCGCATAAGAGACTCGTTCGCGCAGACGAATTTCACGCTGACCGTTTTCGAAATTGAATGTCTTGCCAGTGACGAGAATCTTTCCCGTCTTCTCATGAAACGTGGGCCACAAGTCGCCAGGAGCAACTTCAAAACCGTCGCTCTTCCGCCTGCGTTTCAGCGAAGCGACGATGGCCGGCTCACTCCACGTTTTGCCGCCATCACGACTGGTCGACTGTAGGATGTCGTGAAAGTCGTGGGACGTCCCTTTGCCGGTTTGCGACATTGTCGTGAGGAAGAACGGTTCTTTTCCTGGCACATGAGCTGTTCGCGCCTGCCACCAATCCCAGCGTTCTGTTCCTTGAATGGAACCAAGCGATTCGAATCTAAGCGGCACCGAGCTAACCGCACTGGCGGCTTTCAACTTGCCTAACAACTCCGTCAGCTTATCCACTAGCTTTGGCGATGCCCCAACTTCCGTATGAGCAACCGTCAACCAGGTCTCGTATCCGCCCAACGCATGCTGTCGTGGCGAAGGCAAGTATCCAAATCCACCGTTGGCGAGAGCCATAACGAACGTGTCCTTGAACGGACTTCGCTTTTGAATGTCGAACCCGATCTCAACAAACACTTCAAACGGCAGCGCCGTGAGCCCTAGGTCACCGATGCGAAGCGTCTGCACATAGGCCTGCGCGGTTTCAGGCCAGCCGGCTGCCTGGAGCGCGCGGCGAGCGAATATGACTTGCCGAGAAAAGTCTCGCACCTTCTCTAATTCTGGTGTGGTCTTGGCGAGTAACTCGCGTGCTCGCTGAAGTTGCAAGGTACTCGGCCGACGACGTTTCAGCGTTACCGATTCAGCCGTAGCACCAAGTTGAACCCAATTGTGGTACTTGATTGTCTTTTCGATCTGGACGACTTCTTGAGCCACATCTTCGGCAACCTCGCGCATCTTCTCATAGCGTGCGTAGCGTTTGCGACCGGGCTTGCCATAGTTCGCGTAATCATTGTTGTTCACGTCGCCACTGGCACCGTTGCTCAAGATGCCGACGAATGGTGGGTGATCCTCGGGGCTCGATTTCGGAGACTTGTTACTCATCAACTGCTTGATTCGGTCGGCGAAAACGCCGAAGTAATCTGCGGAGATATGCCCCGTCCCCGTTCCCCCAACATAGTGCAGCCAATAGTTCGCCAGCACAGCAATTGGGCGGCCTTCGGCGGATTCAATCGACAAGAGATAGACCTTCGGATTGACCGGTCAACGTAAAGGTGCGAAAGCGGGTGCTGGAGCGCGCCGTTGCGGACGCAGTCGATTAACCCCTGATGCCGAAAACCGCTGCCGGCCAGCACCACCGGCAGGCTCTCGCGGCGGTGCGACCCCAGGTTCGAATAAGCCCCCATGAAGAGCACGATGGTGTCGTCCAGAGAGCCATCGTTCTTCAGATTCGTCACGAAGTCGGAAAACGCATCCATCAGATACTGCTCGACCTTGAGCATGTCTTCAAACTCTTTTTGATGCGCCGCGGCGCGGTGCCCCAGCGTGTGATAGCCACTGTTCACACCAAGTTTCGTTCGGTCGATATTCGGCGGAGTGGCGACGAATACCTGACCGCGCTGGTGTTTCATTCCGAGCTGGATTAACTCGAGTTGTTGAGCGAATGGACTCAGGCGTTGCCCGCCGAAATCGTCGAGATGAAGCTCGGTGTCAAACTTCACAGACGGCACCGGTCGAACAGCCCAGTCGAGTTCCACCAGAAGTTCCTGTTCGCGTTCGTCCAAAGCCCTGGAGTTCGCGTTCCAGCTTGTCGGTTGGCGTCGACGAGAACAGATGGTTGAACGCGTAGCCCGGACCTCGCTCATTGAGCGTGTTCAGCGACCGGCTGTTCTTGCCCCAGACCAGACTTTTATCGCCCATGTGGACAGTCTTGAAACGCGTGTGCTGTTCAATGCGTTCGCCGATGAATTGATCGAGACTGATGTATTCGGCTGGTTGTAGTTGCAGGTGAGCATCCCCTTATCGTTGCCATGCCCCGACGCAATGCTCGGCTGCCGCATTCCACGAAACATCGTCAGGTCGCCGTGGTGTTTGCTTAACCGGGACAGCAGCGGCGACTTATTCCAGGTCATCACCCGCCGGATAAAACGTACGATTGTTGTAGCCAAGGACGTTGACGATGATCACCAGGTTCCTCGTTGCTCGAACCTTCGCAGCAGCCGTCTCGCCTCCCAACGTCGGCACGACGCCGAGCGAAGTCATGGCGATACCGGACACACCAGCGATCGATTTCAGGCGAGGATCGTCTCGTACCGAATCGGCTCGAAGGCTGCCCGGTCAATCTCGGCAGGTGCGATCTCTCGATCGTCTGCACCGACTGTCGCCGCTTCGTTCTCGCCAAGTGTTTTCGATTGAACACTGTCCGCAGCGTCAATCGTTTCTACTTCGACTTCGCCTCCAAGCACATGCACATCGGTCTGACCGTCACGAGACACAGTCAGTCCGA
>PBMZ01000122.1 GCA_002722955.1 Planctomycetaceae bacterium
GCTACAAGTTCTGCAATGTAACTATCATGATGAAGTCCACCCAGCGGGAAGGCAAAATTGAAAACATGATTTGGAGCACAATAACCTGCTGCAAAAGCTCTGCTAAAGCGCCAATCTGATGGCATGTACACTGCACCATCATTCGATAGGAACAAGAAGCCATCACGCCAAATTTCGACTTCGGCTGGGATACTCACATTTACAACTTCGAGTTGCTCATGGACAGGCATTGCCCGATCTTCGACCGCGCAATGCCTGTCTTGTTGGACGAACTGGAAGAACGCGGCCTCTTAGAAACAACACTTGTCGTGATCATGGGCGAGTTTGGCCGCACACCAAAGATCAACGACCGAGCCGCCCGCGATCATTGGCCGCAATGTTACTTTTCGATCTGGACAGGCGCTGGTTTGCAACGAGGTCGGATCATTGGCGAAAGCGACAAACTGGGCGAGCACCCCATTACCACCGCCTACACGCCACTGATGGTGGGCACGACGATCGCAGAATTGGCTGGCGTCAGCACAGAAGCTCGGGCCGAAATGAATGTTCTGGACGGCGGCCGCGTGATGGAAGAGTTGATTTGAGAGGCTCGGTCGTGATTCGAATCTTGATTATCGCGTTGACGTTATCACTGTCGGTCTCCCCGTTATTCGCAGAGTCAAAACGTCTAACAAACGACAACCTCTTCAAACGTGATCCTCGATTCATCAAAGATGGCAAGGAAATCGTCTACGTCGTTCTCAGCCGGCGAGAACAGCTACAGATTCGTGTGTTGAATCTGACAACTCGATCAACGGCGCCGCTGCATAAAGACGAACGTCGTTCTGAGTTGGAACCCACGTTTTCTCGTGACGATCGCTATTACGCGCACTTACAAAGCCGCAGTCCTGCCAGCGTGGCGATGATGATTCACGACACAAAAGAAAACTCGCAGGTCGAAATCCCGCCAGCGTCTGGATTTTCTGGCATGCGAAGCCCAACCTTTTCCGCGGATGGCCAACGTGTCTTGTATTCTTTTTCCGAGGGCGGGCGACAGAAGATCTTTTCTTGCAATCTGAAAGCTCAAGACCGAAAGACAATCGTCGACAGCATTGGTATCAACAACTGGCCGACGTGCTCAGACGACGGCAAACGATTGGTCTTCGGGTCGACTCGAGATGGCAATTTCGAGATCTACGCAAGCGACATCGATGGTGACAACATCCAACGATTGACGGAGACGCCAGCTCAAGACATTCGCCCGCGTGTCTCGCCCGATGGTCGACGCGTCGCCTTTTGTAGTAATCGTGACGGCAACCATGAAATCTACATCATGAATATTGACGGCTCCGACATTCGCCGCCTAACGAATCACCCAGAACGTGATGACTATCCGGCTTGGCATTCAAATGGAAAGCAGTTGGTGGTTGTTTCCGAGCGAGCGGGACGCCATGATCTGTATCTGATCGATGTAAAATGACCGTGATTGGTCATTGATATCTAGTCATTGGTCATTCTTCTCCTTCGGAGTGAGCCATCATGGAAAAAGACACCGCGTTTCAAATGTCTGCGTCGAATATTCGCTTCGGTCCCGGGACGACTCGCGAAATCGGACAAGACCTGCGTGACATGCAAGCCAAGCACACGCTGGTTATTATTGATCCTGCATTGATCGACTTGCCCACCGGACAAACGGTGTTCGAATCGCTAAAGGCCGCGAATGTCGATTTCGACGTATTCAGCCAGATCCACGTTGAGCCGACTGACGCCAGCTTCAAGGCTGCGGCCGTGTGCGCCACCGAAGGACAATTCGACACGCTCGTTGCTGTAGGTGGCGGTAGCACGATCGATACAGCGAAAGCGGCCAATCTGTATTCAACTTACCCAGCCGACTTCTTCGACTATGTCAACGCACCAATAGGCAAAGGCTTGCCAGTTCCAGGACCGCTCAAACCACTGATTGCAGTCCCAACAACTGCCGGAACCGGAAGCGAAACGACAGGCGTAGCCATTTTTGATTTCGTCGAGCTGAAAGCGAAAACAGGAATCGCCCACCGTTATCTCAAGCCGACGTTGGGCATTGTCGACTCGGACAACACAAAGACGATGCCAGCAGCCGTCGCGGCTTCGACGGGGTTGGACGTCCTAAGTCACGCGCTGGAATCTTATACCGCGATGCCGTTTAACGATCGGCCTAAACCCGCCCGCCCACTGGAACGTCCCGCCTACCAGGGCTCGAACCCAATCAGCGACATTTGGGCCATCCGAGCACTCGAGTTAATCGCCGAGTTCTTACCGCGCGCCTTCGCAGATACCAGCGACGATGAGGCTCGCGGTCAAATGATGCTGGCAGCGGCAATTGCCGGAATCGGATTCGGCAACGCGGGAGTTCACTTACCGCATGGAATGTCTTACCCGATTGCAGGAATGGTCAAGGAGTTTCGTCCTGACGGCTTCGACACAGACCACGCAATGGTGCCTCACGGGATGTCCGTCATCTTGAACACGCCAGCAGTGGCACGCTTTACCGCAGCAAGCGATCCGGCTCGCCACTTGACAGCCGCTTCCGCTTTAGGGGCCGACATTCGCGATGCTGCTCCGGACGACGCGGGAACGGTTCTGGCCGATCGCGTGATTCACTACATGAAGGAATTCCAGATGCCAAACGGCATTGCGGCTGTCGGCTACACGGCGGATGACATTCCCGCTCTGGTCGAGGGCACGTTGCCTCAACACCGAGTCACCAAACTCTCGCCTAAAGAAGCAGGTTCGGCCGAACTGGCACATCTCTTCGAGGATTCAATGACGATTTGGGAGTGATATGGGACGTAGCCACATCAACGTAGCCTGACTCTCTGAGTCGGGCATCAATGGCCCGACTCAGAGAGTCAGGCTACAAGATAAAAAGCGCCGAGTTACAAACGCTTGCCCAAAAATGGACCTTCTGAACGATACATCGACTGCATCGGTGAAATGCGCACGTTTGCTGACGAGATTCGTTTGACGTCGTCGTTGTAATTCAAGCGAAACAGCGTCATCCGGTCGCCGATCGACTTTTCTCGCCCCGTCTCTTCGCTGCGCAAAACGACTTCGCACTTGCCGAACTCGTTCAAAGTCGATTCGTGACTAAATCTCGTAAGCACATAAACCGTCTTCTCTTCAATGCGTTCATCGCGCAGGAACGAAAGGTTGTGCAAAGTTTCCACGTCATCGCGTAGATAAAACAAGCAATGAAAACCACGCAAATCGCTGACGCTCATGTCAACAAGTAAAGAGTCGTCACTATCGACAAGCGAATTGACTTCGGTCAAGAAATTCGCATCGTGACGTGATATGTCAAAGTATTGTCCGGCCATCACATGACCGATCGCATAAAACATTGCCGTCGCAACGAACAGTCCGCGACCGGCAACCAACAAGCTTTTGTTGAGCAGCAGCCACGTCAATGTCATGGCAACAATTGGCAACGCGATGCAACCGACGATCGGCAACCATTCCGGTCCGGGTAGACGATCTCGAAGCATCCATAATGTCGCAATTCCCGGTGTCGCAACCGTTAGCAGACTAATTGCTGGGTGCCGCATCGCACGAGGCCACTCCATCATCTTCTCGCGCACAAACAGCAGCCCGAACGATGCCAAGATCGACCAAGGAGCAATGGCATGCAACATGTAGTGGTGATGTTTGCCGTCGGGTAGCGAGAAAACAGCCGGCACGAGCAAAGCCCAGCACCAGAGGAAGCGCTGCGGCGAGTACCTCTCCGCTAATGCCTCATAACGAGTCACCCAAAATCCGAACGGAATGACAAGAGTCCACGGTGCCAGGATCCATGGCAAGTTCTGAGCGTAATACCAAATCGGCTCGCCAATGTAGCCCTCGGTCAACCGACCTTGCAGATCGTATCGCCACAGGTCAACGACATCCGGATAGCGAACCAATGCTGCCAGCGGCCAACTGATTGCGATCCCCAGAAATGCCAACCAACCCCAAAACCAAAAGTAACGAGTGATCTGTTGCTTGTCGGCATTCCAAAGCAAGAACCCAGCGATCGGAATGACAGCCATGGCCGTTCCGAAAGCGAGCCCTTTACATAAGTTGGTCATTCCCAACACGACAAAGAAGGCCAGCATCAACCAGTTGCGATTGCCAAAGAATGGTTGAGGGACTTCGCGGCTTGATGACTTGAATGACAGTTCAATCTTCGTGAACAAAGCCAGCGAAGCCGTCACGATCATGCACAAAAAGATTTCGTCCTCAGCCAACCACGCGTAGCGAGTGAACTGGCAAGTCGTGGCAAAGACGTATCCGCTTAGCAAACCAATCTGCCGACCAAACCAAGCCGATGCCATCCAAGCGATCAACAGCACGGTGGCCATCGCCGCCAACGTTGGTCCACTCCGGACGATCCAAACTTCGTCACATCGACCAATCACGCTGGCAATCGATACGGTCGCCCATTGCGGAAACGGCGGACTTTCCAACCAGGGAGCATCGCCCTTCTTCGGCACGACGTAATCTCCGTCGGCCAACATCGATCGCGAACTTTGAGGCAAGACGGACTCATGAATACTGAGTGGGCGACCACCGAACAGGGAAAGTCCGAAGAGGATCAAACAAAACGTGGCCAATATTAGATAGTCGCGCCGTTCGAGCCGGTCTTCCCAAAGTGCTTCCGTCATCGCTGTTCCTTCCGTGGCTTCGATTTGCGCCGATTCCGATCCAATCGGTGGTTGGCTGCCCGCGAGCGCAGACTATCCCTTATCAGCCCAATTCGTGCAGAGTTTTTAAGCGATCCACCCAATGACGTCAATTGGGAATTAGCACCTTCAGTCCTTGCAATCTGCACAGACCGATATTCGACAAATCCGCGTCCGCAATGTCTCTCGCAATCGTTGTAAACAGCGAATGCCCGCCAGGGAGGTGATGATTTGTGTCCTATAGTTCGGCTCGGGGGACTCTTTCTCAAATCAGATTTTCGGGCGAAAGGCTTGCGGGAATGGCGGCGCCTCCAAAGAGCGAGGAACGTGTCATTGCACCTGTCGAAATCGGCGGTACCGATGCGCGCACATCTCGTGATGTCAGCAAGCAACACATTCTGACGGTTAACGTCGAGGACTATTTCCAAGTTGCCTCGTTTCAACGTTTGATCGAGCAAGATCAATGGTACCGCTTCGAAACGCGGCTCGCTCGCAACATTGACGCGACGCTTGAGCTGCTCGATCGCTTCGACACGCAGGCCACGTTCTTTACTTTGGGGTGGATTGCGGAGCGCTCGCCTGAACTGATCGCTCGGATCTCCGAAGCGGGTCACGAGATGGCAAGCTGCGGCTTCTATCATCATCGGGCCAGTGACTTGAGCCCCGAAGAGTTTCGGGCTGACGTTATTCGTGCTCGCGATGCCATTCAGCGGGCGACCAGCAAGCCGGTTGTCGGATACCGCGTGGCCGATGATTGGCTCACGTCGGAAGACTTGTGGACGCTCGACATTTGGGCCGACGAAGGTTGCCAGTACGACTCGAGCATCATGCCGGCTCGTTCGCCACGAACAAAACAAAGGCGTCGCTGGCGCGATCTTGACGGGAATTGACAGTGCATCGAACGAAGTTGTCTGCTCGATGGACTGCGATTGCACTTACGACCCGCATCAGTTGGCCGAGCTGTTGCCGTTGCTAACGGACGACGTCGATTTGGTCACAGCATCGCCTTATCACCCGGATGGTCACGTCAAGAACGTGCCGGGATGGCGACTGTTTTTGTCCAAGGGGCTTTCGGCGATCTACCGAAGGTTACTCGACGTCGACTTGCACACGTACACAAATTGCCTCCGCGTTTATCGCAAATCCGCGATCGAGAAGCTGACTCTTGAAGAGAACGGATTCTTGGGCGTGGCCGAATTGTTGGCCAAGCTCAGCCTATCGGGATCTCGCGTCGTCGAGCAACCCGCCACATTGGAGGTGCGCATCTTTGGCGAATCAAAAATGAAGACTTACCGCACGACTCTCGGCCATTTGGGCTTGCTCGCCCGCATGTTCGGGAATCGGCAACCGAAACCATCTCAAAAGGTCTAAGTGAACGATGACTCAGAATGCCGCATCGAACGACAACAAGATCACTTTGCCATCGGATCAAAACTCAACGGGCCGCACACTCGGCACCGAAGAGATCACTAATTTGAGCGACGCTATCAACAGCGGAGTGCTCACCAGCACGAAGGGGTCATTCGTCAAGGAGCTCAAGCAGCGCTTTGCTTCGATCATTGGAGCCAAGCACGGATACGCTTGCTCGAGCGGAACGACCGCCATTCATTGTGCGGTTGCCTGTGCTCCGCGATACATCCCAAAGCCGGCTGCAGGCAAACGTTCGCGCAATGCATTGGCGTCATCGACCTCATACGCCAAGTGGTTGACGCCTGGGTTTCCTTCGTAAGATTCCCAAGCAGTCGCTAGCTCGATCGTGGATTGTGTCAACGCGATATAGGTTTCGTCGGTGCCGATGTGAACCCATCTCGAGCCATCTGGATCAACAATGTCGTACCGAATCTGAAATTCGGGAAAGGCTGTCTGCAAGAATCGGATGGTTGCATCAATACCACGCACGGTCAGATTCGCGTGCTCAAGTCTTGCGGTCATGTTGCACCTTGATCCTTGCTTCGAGCTGTCTGTTGCTTACTAGATAGGACACTCAACAATCATAAATCGTTCGACTTTAGGTCTGTTAGTCTTATCCATGAAAACTCGAAGTGTGATTCTTGAAGTTACGCCATAACCGTCTTTGGAAATAATCCCCCACGAATTCAGGACGACCACGAATTTGTCTAAATTCGTGGGGCACTCAACTGATGTTAGCCGTTGGCCCGGAAACGAATGTGGCGAAAGTTGCAATCCTGCGATTCTTGGATGTAGCGGATTCCATTCTTGCAGGCACTTCGAACATCGGGTCTCAGGTGAGTTAGCCAGTCGGGAATGAACTCGGATCGAGCCATGGCATAAAGAGCCAAAGCATAGCCGTACATCTCCATAGTTATGTAACCGCGACGGCTCATTTCCCAGCCTGTCCAGCCACCAGAAAACCAATAGTTTTCATTCATCACTGAATTTGAGGTGAGGATGCCCAGCCCCATAAAGACTGTCAGCAAGTCGGTGAGCTCTTCGTGATCTTCCTCTTCGCCGGTCAGTCGGTTTTGTCCTAGCAATAAGACATGTCCCAATTCGTGAGCGATTGTCGAGACAACCGCCAGTGGATCTTCAAGCGTCGAGACCTCTAACCAAATGTCATATTGGCCGTCGGATTCTGAATACATCCCGGCTGAACCGTTGCTCCATTGGCCATTGAATTTGGGGTGAGTTTCCTCGTAATAGTTCAGCCGCACGCTCATCGGATCGACGTCCATAAACATCGCAACACGATCCAAGAGTTCGACGATCTCTTCATCAGTGCGTTCAAAGCTCGCCGGAAAGAAGTCTGTTGTTGGCAAGATCGTTGTTCCTGACCGCAGCTGCTCACAGGTAAACTGGTCGGCTAACCAACCAAAGCGCTCCTCGATCCACACTTTTTCTTCTGCGCCAACAGGGCAAGTCGCTTTCGAACGAAGCCATTTCAGCATTGGCGGCCTCACATCGGTTCATTCGCTCAACGACGCTAAGACTGTCGACGCCCGCTGACCTTGCTCGGACGAGGGATCTCGAACGGAGATTCTTCTGAGGTGCAATTGGGCTCGTTCATCGCCGCTTTGAGCCAATTCGCAGGCTTCGTCAAAGCCTTGGTCAAGGTAGACGGTGATCTTGGACAGGACGGGATTGTCGTACTCGGCCCAATAATACTGAGTCTCTGTGCTGTCCCAGTCCTTGTAGACTTCGTCCCAAGGCAGCGGGCTCATCGAGCTGAGATGCGGCATCAACATATGCTCTGCGATTGGATCACCGACACGCTGGTATCGGTTGTCGAGCGAAACTCGCAAGCGATCCTCCGTCAGATTCGGTAATGCCTGGTGCACGGTCAGAGCCGGAAAGATCAACGTGTCCCCGATCTCATAGTTTGTGGTGTGCCACTGGCCGTCCAGTTCCGAATGTTCATCCGGGTCTACATGCAAGCTTCCCGCACCCAACGAAAAGTGATGATCCAGCACGCGATCGACTTTGTGAGAGCCCCTTAAGACCGCTAGTCCTCCCAACTCGATCGGGCAATCACCAACAGGACTCCAACAGGTCAGATTCTCATGAGTCCCTTGAAAGTGAACAAAGTCTTGATGAATCGGCGTGGTGTGCTCGGTGAATTTCGGAAACCACAATCGAGCCACTTTTTGAGGTTGCGGCATCATTGGGCAACCACGCACATCCTCCAGCAAATCCATGACGGCGCGGCAATGAGCAATCTCATGGAAAGACTGCAGCTTATAGACTTCGTGATAGACGTCGGTATAACCGAGGTCGCCTTCAGTACATCGCGCGTCTAGGCTGGCGATGCCATCGACGGGATCAGTTCCCTTCACCAACCATCCGCCTTCTTGCATCACGGTCAACATCTCTCGGCGCAGGTCGTGTAACCGATCGGGATCCAACAGCCGTTTGAAGAACAGATAGCCGTCGTCGTCCAGACGTCGCCTCAACTCGGCAACGTCTTCGCGTGCCTCGTTGGAACCCCGCAATTCGGGCATGGTGTTTTCAGACATGATGGAACTCGGTGAGTAATTCAGTTGCAACGATCACTCGAACCATTTCAACATATCTCGCGAGCTTTCGCCAACCTGAACTATTCCTCGTCTTCGTCGCCTTCTTCGGATCGCGATACCGGGAATCGGCGACCTTGCCAGACGATGCCAGCACAATCTTGGAATCCCTCGGCCTCTAACTCGACACCGATGACTTCTGGTTCCAAGTCAAAACATTCTCTTTGCAGCTCCAGCACTTGGGCCACTGCCTCGTCTTCATCGGGGGCAAGCACCCCCCACTCGATGCAGTAAGCCGACCACTCTTCCTCGCCGGCTAAGCAACCGGGCGAGTTGCCCCAGGATTCATCCAGCGGCTGCGCGACCAGCATTCGATAATAATTCACCAAGACATCCGGGTCAGGTTCGCCGTCGCGCAGAATATCGAAGTAGCCGTCTGGCATGATCCCGGCCTTGAGCAAAGTGGACTCGAACTTTTGTCGTTCGACATTGTTCGGCGGGATGTTGCCCATTTGACGCCAGACCAATCCAGACAGATTCTGAATCCCTGTTGCCGTCATATCGGTGACCTCGCTGAAGCGAATCTCGTTGATCTTTTGGAGGGCTTCGAGTCCGCTGTCGCTCCCGCTTCCCAGCAATTGGGCTGCCTCGAGCATATCCATGGGAGCCGGTGATTCATGATCCTCGAACTCGCGTTCGGCGGCGATGGCATCGGCGGCCGCGTCATAACACTCTAATTCGATCAGCGCGAGGGCTCGATAATAATTGGACCACATCGTGCCGGGCTCGAGCATGTCCAATCGATCGAGATACGTTAGCACGGAATCAAACTGTTCTAAATCCAAGGCGACGTTGGCCGCCATCCATGCGATTCCAGGATACTCACCGCCGTCGCGAAGATAGACGTCCAAGACATTCAGCGCGTCACGCGGTCGATCGGTCTGCCGATAAACGTTGGCAAGGTTCTCGCACGCTGACGGATTACTTCGGTCTAAACGGAATGAGCGAGCGAAACACCGCTCGGCCTCACCCTCGTTGCCAATTTCCAAGAAGTATTCGCCGGCGCGAAGATGGTTACCGGGGCGGTTGGCATCCATCAACAAGGAAAGTTTGAACATCTTGCCCAATTCTTCGTCCGCGATGACCCCCTCCGCTTCCCCTTCGAAGTTCACTTTCAGGGCCAATCCCAATGTCGCGATCATGCTGAGCACGCTGGGTTCGTCAGGCATTGCTCGCTCAAAAGCTCTAGCCCAATCCCAGATCTCTTGAACGCTTTCTTTGAACGGCACCATCTGACGAAATCCCATCAGCGACATGACATTGCGATCATTGGTCACCGTTTCGGCGTTGTAGCGGACGGCGAATTCGGTCATCGCGTTCATTCGTTCGTCTTCGTCTTCGATTTCATAGCAGCTCCCGATGAACGCCAGCACTTCTTGGTCGAAATCGCTGGGGCCCTCTTCTTGCATTGCGGCCGCTTGGCCTTGGCCTTGAGTTTCCGAGAACGCGTCACTCTTTTCACTTTCTCTGGAAACTTGGAAGGGCAGCGGTGCGTCGGTTTCCTCACCGGATGAAACGGCGGCAAATGGACTGACGGGAATCGAGTCGTCGAACAATCGGTCTAAACGTCGCAAAGTCAAGAAGTCGTTGGCGCCGTTTGCTTTGTCGCGAAGCTGCTGGGCCAGTTTTTCGACGCGAGCATCACCAGACAGCCGCATCGCTGCGATCAGTCGCAACCGAACATCAAACCAAATATTCAAAACCTTCTGCTTCGAGAGCGCTCGATCGTGATCGGTCAGAATCGCAATGGCGTCTTCATAGTTGCCTTGCATCGAAGCCAGCAAGGCATCGTTCATCGAGATCTGCAGGTCCAAAACGGTCCACTCACCCACAGGCGGTCTGTCTTCGCCGGGGCCTTCGTCGTCTGTCCAATCGATTCGCTCCATGCCGGCTGCGATCCGAACCATGTCCAGGTTGGCGAGCATCCGCATCCTTGACTCGAATTTCAGGCTGATTTCTTCCGCTTCAACCAGCGAGGCTGCTTGGTTCATCGCTTCCAAGGCTGCTTCGAAATTGCTCTCCAACATGTAACTGCGAGCCAGTTTCGTTGCCGCGAACCATCGGCGGTCACCTCGATTCGACCATCCACCGTCTTGGCCCAAAACAGTTTGGCACTGATGCCGCGCGATCAACGGATCATCGGCCGATGTGTAAACGTCAGTTGCATATTCGCGGAAACAGGAAACACATTGCATCTTTCCAGTTTGACGACAAACCAGAATTCCTTCCGAGATGCATTGATGCATGCCTTCCGAGTTGTAGCCGTCCAGTTGCCCGATTGCCTCGGCAAGGTTCTCGTAAACACATGCGGTCATCCAAAATCGCGTGTGTTCGTATTCTGGCTGAAGGAAGTCGGCCTGGATCGCGCGAGCTTGATCTTCATCTTCCAGTACAGCAACCAACTCGATGGCGCAGTCGCGTTGCACGTCAAAGTCCAGCACATTCTGTGCTTGGTCCATGCGAAAGAACGTACCATAGATGTATTGCATCAACTTGTTGTTTTGCTTGGCCGTGCGAGCCCGCTCGCCATTCAATCTTGCGGCCGTGCGGAAATGTCCTTGATTCATCAAGTCGTTGGCGCGATCACCGATTTCCTCAAGTTGCTGTTCGATTTCATCCATTTGAGGTTCGTTGCCAGACATGGTAGCTCCTGTGGTCGATCTAGATCCGATTAGGCTGTGATTTGACGATTTACCGACTCAAATAGCAAGCAGAAACTGAAGAAATGTTTAACGCTTAATGGGGGGGGATTACTTCGATTGCCTAGACGGATTTCGCCCGCTTAGGAATCCCGTCCCCAGAGCGCTTCGGCGATCCAGTCCAGATCGTCCATTTGCTGATTGCGGGCCGATTGGTCCACGGAAGCGCCCGCGGAATTCAAAGCATTCAGCACCAGCAGTCGCAAAACGCTGGAAAGCGGTGTCCCTGTTCGCTGTGACATCACACGGTTTATCAGCGGGTGATTTCGATTCAGGACAACTTCGTTTCGCACGGCGTCTTCAACGTCCGAATCACCCAGATGGTTGTCGATCAACCGCTGAAATCCTGACGGGATACTTCCCTCTTTTCGTAGATCATCAAACGCGCGAAACAGCTCGTAACGTTCATTCAAAAAGGCCATGACCGGTTGGCGAGATTGAAAGCTAGCCGTCAAAATGCGGGCTCCCGTCGATTCCAGAAATCCTTGCCAAGTTTCATCGACGTCTTCCAAATCACGCAGCCCCAGAACTCCTTCAGCAAAGCTTTGCGAGCCGGGACTTGCTATCCGCAAATCCGTGGCGATACCGGCTTCGTTATCATCAGCCACGATCTGAGCTAAGAGCGTCTCCTCGAAACTGCGGACCGCATGCACGCATGGTACATCGTGGCCGTCAAACAACTGATTGACCCAGCGTTCTTGGCGACGGTCCGAGTTGTACCAGACGACGCGATCAGCATCGGTTTCGAACAAGGGATCGGCGGCACTTTGTTCCAGAATCTCATCAAACGTCAAGCGCCCCGCTGACGTCGACAACGTGTAGACTCGCCGTAAAAGATTCCGCAACCGGCGATCTTCCAAGGCGGCTCCCGCGAATGTGTAGCGATGCCAAGTTAGCGTTGCGTTGAGCCGCTCGCGGTCTGAGTCAACCAACTCTTCCAAGTGTGTGAACAATCGATCGTGCAGGCAATCAGACACGATTCGAAATCGATCGTCGCGAACCAAATCTTCGCGGCTGGCTGTTGGCGCGCAGTCGTTAAGCTCTAAGACGCCTCGCAAAAACGTAGCCCAACGAGGCAGCAAGTCTTGTATCCGACGAGAAATCACCATTCGGCGAACTGTGACCATCACCGTTGAAGTGTCACTGAAACCTGGCACGCGTTGTGGGCTGATATAAAGTGCTCCAGCAATCGACACGGGAGTTTCCATACGAATCGGAATGACGTCGAGTGGGGACTCGTCGAAGCAACTGGCTAACTCCAATTCCAGAGCTTCCGTGTCCGCGGTCGCTTCGAACCAAGAGGCCGTCATGACGTTGGCTCGTTGCTTGTTCTCGTTCAAATAAATCGGCACGGTTAAGAAGTCGGCGTATTCGCGAATCACCGACTCGAGCAATTCGGCGTCTCGTGCAAAGACACTCAATTCTTCCTTCAAATGCAACGTCACGCTGGTGCCGCTGTCTTCTCGATCGGCCGCTGTCATCAAGATGTCGGTGCCGGCTCCAGCCTCCCAGCGAACAGCTTCTGGATGATCCGTTTGACGACTGACGACGACAATCTTGTCAGCCAGCATGAAGCCGCTAAACAAACCGATTCCGAACATTCCGATCAAGTCGCCACCGGCTCTAGCTGGCTGAACGGCTTCGGGTGCGCCGCCGCGTTTGATCAACCCGGTCATGCCGATTCCAAGTGTTCCCAGATAAGCGTCGGCTTCGTCCGGTGTCAGTCCAACGCCGTCGTCCTCGAACTCCAATGTGTTGGCCTGTGCGTTTTGCCGTACGTTGATGCAGCCCTGAAAAGAAAGGTCGGCGCGCCTCCGTCGAGCGATAGCATCGTGAGCGTTCTGGATCAACTCGCGAATGGGAGTATCCATGCGGCTGTACAGCGACGCTCCCATGATTTCAATAATGCCCGCAATGTCCACTTTGAATGGAATGCGGCGACTCCAGTCACTCATCGATAATGGATTCCTGACCCCGAGCAAGAGTACTACTGTGCGCGGGAATAGAGAGTGGAAATGTTTTCACGAGCGGCGAGATGTGTGAGGGCCGCCAGTTCTTGGAAAGAGCGCGTTTTCCAAGCCAACGTTTAACGTATTCGCGACCGTTCCTCAAGTCGCACCAAGGTGTCTTTCGGAGGGCAATTTTGAGGCCAAGATGTCAGCAACTCAAGGTCCCGTCGATGTCGCAATTCACGGGTGGCTTGCTACGATAAGAGGCGAAACTGCTGACACGGTTTATTAACTGGAGACGCCAATGACAACTCTAAGAATTCGATTGATCGCCTGCTTCGCTTTGTTGGCTTCGTTGCTGTTTGGTGATGACGCTGTTGTTGCCGAGACATCGAAGTCGAGCACCGATTCTCTGTGGGGAAATTGGGCGTTGGTGATGCCTGATGGTGCCGCTGGCTGGTTGAAGTTGTCGTTGAAGGATGGAAAGGCCAGCGGCGAGTTGTGGACGGTTGGCTCGCCTAAACAATTGACCGACGTCAAGTTGGTTGGCGATCGGATCCACTTCAAACGCAAGTGCCGCGTCGGCAAGCCCGAGTATGAAGGAGGCCCGCCAACAGGAGATCGCATCGCATGCCAGCACACAGCTACGGCCAAGGGCAACAACATCCAGTTGGTAATGTCAAAACCAGTCAGCGATGACAAGACCGAGAAGTTGACATCTCACGGAAAGCGTATTCCGCCGCTGCCGCCAAAACCGGATATGGACAAGGTGAAGTTTGGTGAGCCCATACAGTTGTTTAATGGCCGCAATCTTGACGGCTGGATGCTGACGAACTCGAAGCAAGCCAACGGTTGGAAGGCCGTCGATGGCGTGCTTGTCAATACGACGCCGAAGTTGGATTTCTCGCCCTATTCACGTTACGGAAATCTTCGGACCAAGCGGAAGTTCATGGACTTCAACCTGAAGATCGAGTTCAAACTTCCACGTGGCGGCAACAGTGGCATCTATCTTCGCGGTGTTTACGAAGCTCAAGTACTGAACCGAGATAGCCGCATGCAAGGCATTCAAGGTGTGGGCGCGATCTTCGGACGCATCAAGCCTGCGATGAATGCCGGTCGACTGGGCAATCAATGGAATCAGTATGACATCACATTGGTCGACCGCCATGCGACGGTGATCTTGAATGGTCAGAAGGTCATCGATAATCAACCCATCGCTGGTTGCACCAACGGAGCACTCCACGCCGACGAGACGATTCCCGGGCCGTTGTACTTGCAAGGTGACCACACCACTGTGAGCTACCGAAACATCGTTCTGCGACCAGTCATCGAGCGGCAAAAGTAGCCAAGAATCTCAGTGGCAAGAAGCCCGGCTCTTTGAAAAAGCCGGGCTGCTGACGCTAATGGTACTACCACCTTCATCGAGGATGACACAACATGAGACTAACAGCTTGCTTGATCGTTTTGCTGACAGCATCGCTTTCCATCGCTGACGAACCAGCCAAGTTGCCGCGGTGCGAGATCATTCCTCAGGCCGATCATCAAGTTTCATTTCAAATTGATGGTGTCGAGAAACTTCGTTGGCATTTCGGGCCGAAATATCCTCGGCCGTTTTTCTTTCCGTTCAATGGCCCCTCTGGAGTTTCGTTAACGCGGATGGGACATCCTGGTGCTGAGAATCACGATCATCATCGGTCGGTGTGGTTTGCGTTTGCCAAATTGAACGGGATCGATTTCTGGTCTGACAAAACCAAGGCTCTCGTTCGTCAAAAACACTGGTACGCCTACCGAGACGGTGATGACGAAGCTGTCATGTCCTCAAAGCTCGGCTGGTACGACGCCGAAAATCGTGAAGTGATGGAGCAAGACGTCGTCGCCGCAATTCGCCCGATGGATGATGGAGAGATGGCACTCGAAATCCAAACAACACTGCGACCGCCAAAGAACGTTGAGCTTGTTGAGTTGAACCAAACCAACTTTGGCGTGTTGGCCGTTCGTGTCGCTAAGTCGTTGTCCGAGCATTTCGGGGGTGGGCAGTTGACCAATAGCGATCTAAAGAAGGGCGAGCCTGAGATCTTCGGCAAGCAGGCAAAGTGGATGGATTACAGCGGAACCGTTCGTGTCGGGAAAGGTGCCGGAAGCAAGTCAACAACCGAAGGCATTACATTCTTTGATCACCCTTCGAATCTGCGAAGCCCTTGCCATTGGCACGTTCGCGAAGACGGATGGATGGGAGCCTCGCTTTGCATGAAGAAAGGTCACTCGCTGACACCAACGAAAACGCTGACTTTGCGATACCTCTTGCACGCGCACGCCGGAGCCTACGATCACAAGCGGGCGGCTTTGGTGTTCAGGCGTTTTCGAAGCGACCGGGTTTTGTGGTTCAACCGTCGAAAAGGAAACACCGGCAGTACGAGGTCTTTCGCAAGCAACCAAACGACGATTAATGATTGAACAATCAATGATTGAAGCGGAATTCGGCCGAAGTGAGCAGCGCCCAGACGATGTCTTTGGTGGCGGCTGCTTTGTCGCTGGACGACTTGATGTAATTTGCCAGCTGTTGCGACTCGTCTGTTGTTGGCGTTCGGCTGAGTGTAGCCACGCAGGCGGCTTCCACGACTTTCGTCGGGTCTTCGATCTTGGCAAGTCTCTGCATTAAGCCGGGTGACTTGTCGACACTGATCAAGTTATGAAGTTCCGCACCGTTATACATGAACAATGCTTGGTCGGCGGAAGCGTCGAAACCAACCTCGGGGCCCGGTGCTGTTGGCGCGAAGATGGTTGCAAGTTGGGCGACTCGCGATTTCAGGGCTTCGGCAACCGCGACGTCTTGCCAAACGGGATGCTCGGAACGACCCTTTCCAAACTTCGGGTCCGATTTGAGGACACCGGCGATTACGGTTTCCAATGTGCGTTTCCGCGATCCGGTGGCTTCCAAGATTGACCAACCCATTTGTTCTGGTGAGAGTGGTTTCAGCAATGCGTGCAAATACTGACTGGGCTCTGCCGAATCCAATTTGGTTTCGCTGCTGCGCTGATAGGATTCGGTCAGTGCAAGCTGCCTCAGCATCCATTTCACGTCAAATTGATGATCGTCCAGTTGTACCGCCAGGAACTCGAGCAACTCGGGATGCGAGGCCGGATTCGACGAATGATACAAGTCGACGGGCTCGACGAGACCGCGGCCCATCATCATGGCCCACAGCCGATTCGCCCAATTGCGGCGGAAGTCAACATTCGCATCACTGAGCATTGCGTAAGCCAGTTGTTGGCGGCGGCTGTAAATCGGAACGCCGCGGACTTTGCTGGTTGGCTTATCAATGTATTGCTTCTGCGTATTTGGCGGATCGACGAATTCAGGTAAATCCAACAATCGAGGGTTTGTCTTATTACTCTCATTCGTGAACACCGACGTGAAGGTGACGTCGCCTTCGGCCTTTTCACCAATGTAAGTTTTCTTCTTCTTAGAATCGGTGTAGAGGTAAGCGCGCTTCATAAAGGCAGCGAGACCGTGGTAGTGCCGCTGCAAGTAATCGTCGACATTCGGATGGTCGTGGCACTGAGCACACTCCATGTCGCGTCCCAGGAAGACTCGGCCAAGGTCGCGTGTCACCAAATCGATGTTGAGCTTTCGGTCGAGAAAGAACTTCGCGGCAGGACGCGTGGATGCGTCAGTGCCGTCGCTAGCGAGAATCTCGAATGCCAACTGATCCAGGGGCTTGTTCTCTAAGAACGACTTTCGCAAGTAGTCGTGCCACTCCGCCACAGGGACATACACATCGGGGCGCCGCTCCATCAGCATGATGTTGAAGAGGTCGGCCATTCGTCGAGCGTATCTTGGGCTGTCCAGCAACTTGTCTATCAGTCGACTTCGTTTGTCGCCGCTCTGATCAGCCGCGAACTCGCGAACGACGGCGGCTGGTGGAATTGTGCCATGCAGATCGAGGTACGCGCGCCGCAAGAATTCGGCGTCGGTACAGCGAGGACTTGCTTTGGTATCGAAGTCTGGTGTAGCGGCGCGCAACATCTCGTCGATCTGACCACTGATCTCGACCAAGCCCGCCTTGTTGGCGGCGAATGCATCGGACGGTAGCAGTGAAAGGACTAGGATGATTGCAACACGCGCAGGCACGGGAACCTCGACTTAGACCTTAAAATTCCGCGAAAACAGATCAACCAAAGATTATACCATCAACACACCTGAAGCCTAGTGCAGCGTTGCGATCGCTGGAGCCCAGGCTTTAGCCGCCCAAGGATGGTGTTCGGCCACGTTTAGGGCCTAAAGGGTGGGCTCCAGCGGTGTTGCCGTAACCTTTGTGTTACTTTCGGGTTAAGCGGGAATGTTCACGCCGAGCTCGCTGGCCAAATCGCACAATGCGGACCAGTTGCCGTCGTCGATGGGGATGCCGTTGGCTTGACGTTGGCTGAGTACGCTGCGTTCCGGGTCGCCTGGCAAGTAGACTTGCTCGATACCATCGATTCGCGGGACGTTGCGGACGTACTCTTCCAAGGCCGAGACTTCGGCGGCCAAATGATCCATGCCAGCCAATTGCCCCGGCGAGATGACCAGGAAAAACGCACAGTTGCCGATCGCTGGCGGTGGATTGGGATGAGCGCATTGGCCGCCGGAGAGGCCGCCACAGATCATCTCGATCATGAATGATAGCCCGAAGCCCTTGTAGGCTTGATCGCCGCCCATTGGCAAAATCGTTCCTGGCGGGTCACCATAAAGTTGATTGGGATCATTGGTCGGGTTGCCGTCGGGATCCAAGATCCAGCCATCGGGAACTTGGTCGCCAGCGATTTTCTTGACCCGGACTTTCCCTTCAGCCGTCGCGCTGGTGCCGAAGTCGAGGACGAATGGTCCGTCCTTGCCACCGGGCATTCCGATGCACAGCGGATTCGTGCCGAGTCGAGGTCGCTTGCCCCCCACCGGAGCCACTCGCTGCGCGGCACCGTGCGTGTTGGCACAGATCATGGCGACCATATTTTCCTCGGCAGCCATTTCGGCGTATTCACCAAGGCGTCCGATGTGAGAGGCGCGGCGTAGCGTGCCGCCAGCGATGCCGGTTTCTGCCGCTTTGCCAACCAAGCGGGTGATCAAATCGCGAGAGATGACTTGTCCGAATCCCCATCCGCCGTCGGCGACGAGGGCACTTGCCGATTCCGAGACGACTTCGAGAGTTGATCCCGGTTGCAGCAGGTTTTCTTTAACCCGACCAATGTAAAACGGAATCCGCATGACTCCATGAGAATCATGCCCTCGCAGGTTGGCTTGCACCAAACTATTGGCAACAACGGGAGCCTCGTCCGCAGTCGCGCCGCCAGCGGATAATAAATCGGCGGCAAATCCACGCAGTGTGTCTTCAGTGAATACAGGCAAAACAAAGTCCTTCGAAAACTATCTTTGATGAAATTCGATCGCTAGAGAAGCATCGATCATACAGCTTCAAGGCAAGTTTTCCAAAGCAGCGCTTCACCACGTTCTGGAAGTTGAGATGCCCGGCTTCTTCGAGAAACCGGGCATCTTTGAGTGGAACAGCCGTGCCAATTACTTTTTCGGGTTTGCCACTTTCTTGCCGGGAACTTTAGCGGACGGTTTCTTTTCAGATGCCGGCTTCTTAGCGGCCGCTCTTTTTGCCGCGTCCTTGCTTGTGGCTTCCGGCTTCGTGCCCCCTGTTGGCTTTTGGGCGGGAGCTTTTGTAGAAGTCTTTTTCGCAGCAGCCACTTTCTTGGCGGCAGCGGCTTTCTTTGCTGCCGCTGCTTTCTTGGCAGCGGCATCTTGACTCGTTGCCTTCGATGTCTTGTCAGCCGGCTTCTTCACGCCGGAAGACTTCGCGGGAGCCTTCTTTGTGCTGCCTGGTTTCTTAGCGGCCGCGCCCTTGGCCTTGGTACTTTTATCCTTTGGGCTTTTGGCTCCGGTGGCCTTCTTGGTAGATGCCTTCTTACTCGATGAAAGTTGCTTCTTCTGGTCGGCCGTTAAGACTGCGTAGATATCCTTCTTAAGCTTCGCGTTGGCTTCCCTGGCCGCCTTGTATTCGTCACTGTTTTGCAGGGCTTGGGCAACCGCTTGTTTGAGCTGTTTGCTGTCGACGCCCGCGACCTTAAGCTTTTCTGCTGTTTCAGTTCGGAGCGCCTTAATCTTGTCGTTGGCCTCTTTAGTGGCCTCCGCGTGCTCGGCGTAGATCGCTTTGATCTTCGCCACTTGATCATCGGTCAAGTCGGCTTTCTCGAACCGCTTCAGCATGGCGGTGACAGGATCGGCCTTCTGTGCCTTTTGCGTTTTGGCGTTTGATTTTGCTGTTTTCGCGTCGCCTTTCGTTTTGGTAGCGGCATTCTTTGCTTTGACGGCGGCTTCTTTTTGGGTGTCATCCGCCATCAACGGAAATGCCACAGTCAATGCAAGTCCCAAGGACATGACAGTTCGTAATGCGGTTTTCATGTGTGAACCTTTCAAGTGCGAGTAGGAACAAAGTGACGACTACTTGCTCTTTGGTTGCCGTTGCGGTCGTCGGCTGCGCAGGTCGAGTTTCTTGCCCTTTATCTTTTCGAGGCTTGAACGCTGATCGTCGGTCAAGACGGCCAACAGATTCTCATTCACCTCTCTGCGTGCTTTCTGGAATTCCGCAAACTTCTTCCGTCGTTCCTCGTTGGAAAGTTTTTCAAGCTCCGTTCGTGACGGACGCCCGCGTTGGGCGCTGGTGAGTATTTCGCGGAACTGCTACGTTGTTCGTCTGAGATTCCCAATTCCTTGGCGATCTCCGGGTGCATCACAACTTCAGGTCCAGACACTTGAAGAATGATTTCTTTGAGCCGGCTTTTCTGTTCGTCATTCAGGAGTTCTTCGAGGACCTTTGCCCGCTGTTGCTGAATCTTTTGAATCTCGGCATACTTCGCCCGACGTTGTTCTTCTGGCAGCTCGCGCGCCTTAGCGGATTCTTCACGAGATACATTCGGAGCATTCTTGAGTTTCGCTTGTTGCTCTTCCGAGAACTTCAACTCTTCTTGGACGCGAGGATTGGAAAGCAATCCAACGAAGCTGGCTGTAAGACTGCGCGGGGGTCGGGCTGGGCGTCCTTCACGCTTTCGTGTGGCAGCGTCTCGACGCTTCTTCTTGGTATCGTCTTGAGCTTCGCTTGAGGAAATCAGCAAGCAGATGGCCGCAAAGGCTAACATTGATGTGACGCGTGAGTGCAACATGGAATTTCGCTTTCTTCAATCAAGGTTGATTTCGCAAACGCACTTGCCAAATCCCGCGCAAGCCGGTCGAGGATAGTGTCAACGGACGCCCTTCGGCACACTTCCTTTTCTGCGGCATCCAGGCTGTTATGATACCCCGTGGCTGTTCACAAGAGAAGAATCACGCCTCATGACAGTTCGTTGTCTATCACCTTGCACCGGTCCGCCATGAATTCTCCAAGCCCAATACATCCCAAATTCGAAGTGGCCTTTCAGGCTATTGATGCCGGCGAAGTAGAACAATTGCGCGAGTTGCTGCAGACTTCGCCGGAGTTGGCGAACGCGCGTGATGACGACAATCAGCCGCTTCTCATTTGTCTAGCGATACGAGGTGATGAAGTCCCGCGGCGAGTCGAACTCGCCCGCACGTTATTGGAAGCGGGAGCGAAAGTGGATGCTCGGAGCAGTGAAGATGAAGGAACGGCGTTGGCGTATGTGCTTTGTTCGGAAGATGTCGAGATGATCCCGGTGTTACTCGAATTCGGGGCCGACGTTCACGCGTCGTTTGGCGAAGAATTTGATGGCAGCGTTCTCGACGCGGCTGATCAATTGTGTCAGGACGAAGACCGCACGGATGATGATGAAATCGAAGCCATCCGGGAACTGTTCAGTGAAGCGGCTGGTCACCCGATTCCAACTCGAACACCCATCGGGGCTGCTATCCCGGTGTTGTTCGTCAGCGATTACAAGGCCGGGCTGCGTTATTACTGCGAGGTGCTCGGTTTTCAAATCGTGTTCGAAGATGGCACTGATGAAGAGATCAGCTATGCCTGTATCGAACGCGGTGGTCTGCAACTGCATCTTTCGAAACGTTGGTGCGAAGACCAACGACACGTGGGGAATCTGTCTATTCGAGCCGCTTGCGAAGAAGTCGATCCGCTGTATGAAGAGCTTCGAAGCAACGGCGTAAAAATCCGTCGCGAACCGAAAGACGAAGAGTGGGGCTCTCGCGAGTTTCAGATTGAGGATCCGGACGGAAATTGGATTAAGTTCTTCGGTCCAATTCCTGAGGAAGAAGATTGAAAGCTCTATTCTCGCCGAGCGTTCTCTTGGCGTGTCGACGAACTTGCCATCACGGAAATAACCCCAGCGGTCCCCGCGTTTGACGTATTCACAGCCGCCGCTGTAGACGTTGTGAACGAGCGTACCCTTGTCGAAAAACCAACGGTCTCGTTCGCGCGCTCTTCCTTCGTCAACACGAAAGTGAGCTTGCTGGGTGACGAAGCCGTCGTCATCGAACAATTCCAGGCTGACCAGTCCGTGCTCGCGATGATGATACTCACGGCGAGCGATTTTGCCGCCTTTATAATCGACTCGCCGAATAGCTTTGCCGTCAACTGTGAGATCGTGGTGTTTGATGAGTGTTCCGCCGGAATACCACTCGCGACGGATCACTTCATCGTGCAAGTGAATGGCGTCCGGTTTGGCTTTGAGAACTCGTAACTCGCGTGCGTCGCGAATTGCTCGAACGGCAAGAGGCGATGATGGTGCGCTTTCCAGCCCCGACCATTCGACGGCAACGGCATGATAATTGCCCACCGGACCAACAACAAACTTGTCTCCGGGTCGCAATAGTTGATTGCTGATCCGCCGACCGTCGCGAACGACATGGTGACCGCGCGTCTCGCAATGATTCTCGCAATGATTCTCGCAATGATTCTCGCCAGGAATCAGCTCGATTGCTCCGCCGTTGGATCGAAGGTGCGGTCGGTCGGGCTTGCGGACGACGACTAAATGGACGTCCGTCATTCGCTGAAGCATCAATGGGGAATCGGCGTCTTTGATCGATTTGAGCATGTGAAAGTTCGGGCGTTTAAGTGCCTTGTACTGTTGTTCGCTCATGCAACGCGACTCGAACGAGGTCACTGCGCGACCCTCACGCAAATTCATTTCCGCAGTATCAAACGCGCGCCGCGTGAGTTGTTCAAAGTGCGTCTTCGTCTTTCGGCCGTAAGCGATGACTTCACGTTGGACACAAATGTGGCCGCGTTCGGGAAAGCCCGCGGTTGACTCCACTTCAATGCTGTCTCGCATTACGCGAGTGATTCGCGTGTGTGGTCCGTCTTTCAGCGGATAGTTGGTGACAAAGCTAATCTTCGTACCGTCTGGGCTACCTTTTGGATCGGTATCGTAGATGCCGGAGTTGTCGCCGATTTCAGCGGGAAATCAGACGATCGACGAGGGTTCAAAGGCTTCCCAACCATCTCCGCTACGCAGATCCGCGACCGTCGAATCGCCGCAAACCCAACGTCCACTGTTGCCGCAAGGACTAATGTCGCCAACTCCAACAGACGCCAAGATGTGAACGTTCGATGGAAATGGTTCATTCCACTTGCATCCTCGAACTAAGCCGTTGCCCAACCAACTCATGTGGCATTGCTGAAGGGTTGGCACACCAATGCGTTGGTTCTTGCCATTTAAGTCGTACCAATATCGTGTCGCCTCGAACGGATCGGCTCGATGATCCTGCCGAGCGAAGAAGATGGGATGCCGCAGATTCGGCAACAGTTGCGATCCTCGAGTCATTTCCGTCATCCGTTCGAAACCGCCGTCCGAAAGCCGGATACGGACGTAGCGGTACTGCGGCGTCTGGCGGCGAAAGCGTTGAGCACCGATCAGCCATTTGTCATCGAATGTTGTTTCTCCAATCGCTTCGGCACCCGGAACCGCCATGATGACTTTCTGTTTGCACGTGTCCATGTCGAAAAGAATGGTTTCAATCCCAGGATGCTCGCGCGTGCGTTTGTCTGGATTGGGGTGGGCGAAGAACAGCCAATTGTGATGCTTTGCGAAGCGAGGATTGAAGCCGGTACCAACAACCAGTTCCTTGTCCGCGTGCAAATCGAAAACACAAACCTGCTCGGGTTCAATCCACGATTGTCTGATGTAGCACACGTATCGCCCGTTCGGCGAGAAAGATTGGACGTTGTGGTAGTTCGCCCAATGACGAACTGTCGGTTCAAATGTCAAACGCCAAACACCGTGATTCCTTCCGGGGACTGAAACACATCCTTCATGGCCTGAGCCGGTCTCGCAAACAGGCCGACGACAACCAATGCGGTAAGAAAAAAGCGTTGCTTGGTGAGTCCTATTGAGCCTAATGCGTCCCACTTTTCTTTGAGAGGGACTGTTTTTACAAAAACAGGTCTCGAATCATCGTGCCTTTGCGAACGGACTAACGTTAACACGTCATGTTGGCTTGGACGCAGACTGTCCTTTAGGTGTTCTCGAGGTGTACGCCCTGGGACGTAAGCCATCGTCAGGTGGTGGTGTCCGTCAACCTCGCCCACATCGTAAACAGCGCAAATATTGGGATGCTCGAGCGGCGCCATCGCGCGAGCTTCGCGATGATAGCGTGCGATGGTTTCGCCGCGTTGACGCTTTTCAAATTCTCGCACTTTCAACGCGACACGACGTCCCAATTGACGATCATGCGCCAGATACACCGTTCCCATGGCGCCACGGCCGAGCTTCTTTTCTAGGTCGTACCGACCAAAACACTGCAGGCGAATTGACTTGGGGGATCCGGAGTGATTTGCGGCTTGAGGAGTGCCTGTTTTCGTATCGTCTTCAACGGGAACGTGTGTAATGCTTGGAGATTGCGAAACGTCGGCGAAGACCTCTTCGACGATGTCGGCTTGAGCCGCGAAGCGCGCAAGATACTCTTCCCGTTTTGGCGAACGACCCTGCCGTTGCTGCAATTCGACGTCCGAAGTCAACAGCTCCCGCAGCAAGACGGTTTGTTGGCTACTATCGACCTTAACCAGATAGTCTTCCAAGGAAGGTGAATCTCTCTGGCAAATCGCCGCCTCAAAGGTTTCACAAACATCATCAATTTCCCGCAACTGATCGACGTCAAGATCTGGATACAAAGCCTGATTCAAATTACGCGACACGGCTATCCTTTTCAGCTAAGCGCAAACACCAATGGATATTGTATTAGAAATGATTTTAACGTCTGTCTTTCCGTTCGGGATTTCGGTGACTGAGAACGCTCGAAACATGGTGTCGAAGTGAGCTGCGTTGTAACCACGGCCCGGCTTGAGATGTTTCGGTCCGCTGAGACGTCCGGCTGCGAGATCATCGAAGTAGCCGGTGTAGGTTTCGCGGCAATAGTCCGAGGGTGGCTCGGTCAGGACATGAGCGTTCGCGGGGTCAGTCGTCAAGCAGAGGCGATAGGTGTATGCGGGTAATCGACTATCTGCTTCGCCCGTTGTTCCTGGCAAGAATTCGGCGTTCTGATAGTCGAAGTAAACCACTCCCGCGTGTGCTTCGTTGAACTCATCTCGAGACTCACGCCCGAGCCGATAGTCCGCGCCGGCTGTTGCCAGCAAGTCTCCCTCATACGTGGCATCGATGAAAACTCCGGCCGAACACCAGAAGTGGCGTGAGCTTCCAGCTTGTGACTCCGAATCTTTGTAGCGAAAGTCGCCAAGACTTCGGATTCGTGTGCCGACCGAACTTCGTGGCAAGTTTTGCGACAATCCGCAATCTCGATTCGCGTCAAGATGTTGTCTAGCACGTCCGCTCGAATGACACGATGTTGAGTCAAGACAGTGATGTCCGAGCACTCACCCAACATCTCGCCAAAGACAGCTTCAGCCATCGATGGTTCAAAGTAATAGCCATCGCGGCACAGCTTAAAGTCTGGCGAATCTTCACCGTAGCGATCGAGGTAACGTTGCCTCACGCGGTCGGTGAATTCACGAAATAGGCCGCCGATGAAGTGCCGCTTTTCGACGTCGCTCTTGCCCAGACCGCTGGCCGATATGGCGTTGGTACTCGACAAGTAAAACCGTCCGACCGAGCCCCGCTGCTGCCAACGCCGCCGCAAGTCCTCCCGGCGTACCTCCGACGACCACGACATCGAAGGAATCGGAACGGCTGGCATTATTCACGCTCATCGCGGTTTCCACTCATTGTCCAAACCGTTAAGCCGCTTAAGTCTTTCTCGTTGCGACCACGGAAGACGGCGATCGCGCCAGCAAGAATCAGGAATGCCAAGTTGACCAGGATGCCAGTCCAGTAAGAGTGAATCGGCGCCGTCAACGAATCTGGAAGCCAGCCAGCTGCGCTGACGCCGAGATAGACATTCAGCGAAATCGCGACTGCCAGCCCAATCAATGCCGAGCGGTTGTCGATACGAGTCGTGAAGAAGCCCGCCATAAACAGTCCAAGCAAACAGCCACCGAAGACGGAGGCCACGATCCAGCTGACATCGTTCATGCTCTCTTTCTGGAGCGAGCTGAACAGGATGGCTCCAAGAATCATCAAAACGGAAGCGATCACTGCCACGATCCTGGCGCCACGAAGATAGAAGCGGTCGTCCTTTCCCTTTGCCAGATAGGGCTTCATTAAGTCCACGGTTACGATCGTTGAGATGGCGTTGATCGACGAATCTAAACTCGACATCGCCGCGGCCAGCACGCCGGCGATGACCATGCCCGTAATGCCAACTGGAACTTGTGTCAAAATAAAATAGGGAAAGATCGCGTCTGCCTCCAACTCGGCGACGGCGTCGTCAGGATTCACCGTGTAAAAGACAAACACGGCCGTCCCCAGAAAAAAGAAGAAAGCCCACGTTGGCACGGCAATGACTGAGTAGATCGTCGTCGCCTTTCGTGCTTCCTTCAGACTTTTCGCGGCAAGGTATCGTTGCACCACGTTCTGATCGCTGGAGTACATCGTCAGCCAGCTAACGATCCCCAGCAGCGCGACCGTCCAGAACGTCCGCTCGTTCAAGTTGAAACCCATCGAGCCAACATTGAACTTTCCGTGCTGCGTCCCAACCTCAAAAATTTGCCCAAAGCCATCTGGCAGTTGCCAAGCCACGGTCGCGAGACAGACGATCCCGCCGGCCCACAAAACAATCGACTGGACAACATCCGTCCAAATCACCGCTTCAATCCCGCCAGCAATCGTGTAGATCCCAATGAAGATTCCAACGAAGATGATCACCAGTCGAATATCCACCCCGGTCAAGAGGCTCATCGGAATCGAGACCAGAAACAAGACCTTCGCCAGCCGAATCACCTGGAGCAGAATGAAACTCAACGTACCGTAAATCCGTACACTGTCCCCGAATCGATCGCCGAGATACTCGAATGCCGACGTTGTCTGTCCTCGCCGAAAGAACGGAATGAACACAACAATCGCCAGCACTGCCACCAGCGGCAACGTCAAATTGGTAACCAGTTGTCTCCAATCCAACGTGTACGCAGCAGCCGGAAACGCAAGAAATGTGACGGAACTAATCGATGTTCCCAACATCGACAGACCAATCACCCAGCCAGCAAAAGACCGCCCCCCCAGGAAGTACTCCTCGGTCGTCTTGTTGCGTCGAGCAAACCATACCCCCAACCCAACTGTTCCCAGCAGGTAAAGTACAATGATGACAATATCGAGCGGCCGCGCGGTAACGTTCATGACACATTTTTAGATGGCTGCTGCCCAGACCGCAACATAGAGAAGCCAACAAGAATATCGTCTCAACTTTAGCGGCTTCACAGCAAGCCCGATTGATGTTGACTTCGCGCCTAAAGTGAAGAATGTTCGCATCAATGCCGCTCATGATTTTTGGAGCGGTGGCATATCCAGTCGCCGTGGCCGTTATTCACAAACCGTGGCCTGCAATACCCTTCCTCTTTTGCTCGTTGAGTCGGTTCCCTGTTTTCACGCAGGCCAATGTGGCGCAATGTCCGGCCTGTGGCGTGGGAGGTCCAGTTGAAGTGTCTTCCGAGTTGAGTTTGGTTCACAAAGTCAAACGGTGTCATGTTGGCCTTTCCTTTCTGGGAAGTAGCATGAATGTGGTTTTCCTCGCGTGGAGTAACTTTCAACCGCACGAAGATAATCAGATGCGTTCTCTGACTTTGTTTTCAGGCGGGGGTGGTCGCGGGCGGAAGTGGCGAGAACATCGAGCAGTGGATTGCCGACAAGTTCCTGCCGGTGTTCGCGGGCGATTGGCCGTGTGCAGTGTTCCGGCAGTTCATACGAAGGCGGGGCAGATTCTCTTCCTTCGACGGCAACCCTGTGACGGGCAATTGCAGACTGCTCTTCGTCGTGATCGCCACCAATGAAGAACCGGTTTCGCAATTGTCAGGTATCGACCGCCATTGTTCCCGTCCCCATGAACGGATCGCAGACGAGGCCACCGTGGGGACAGAGCATCCGTATGACGTCGCGAGTTGGCTCTAATGGCTGCTGCCAAGCGTGATAGGTCGTCTCGTACTTCTCCGCGTACAGCCAGTCGTAGATTCGAGGCACGTCACGTGCGTGTCGGATATTTCGCCCCGCCGAATTCGAGAAGGCAGCGATGGGTCGCCACGACGAGTAGATGCGGTTCGTATTGAGAGCATCCGTGGAACGGCTACCACGGGACTGGAACTTGACGCCGATCTGCCATTCGTAGTTCAGGTACTCGGTCATCCGGTTGCAGAATTCGAGCAGTGTCTTCTGCCCGATGTAAGAACAAAGATAGCCACCGGGTTTGAGCCATTTTTCAGCCGCCAGTTTCGAGAGGTCGTACCAGTCATCAGCGGCTTTCTCGAACCAGACGACGTCAGTAAAGATGAGGTCAACTGACCGAGGTTCAACGGGAAGATCACGAAAATCGCCCGTAAACAGTTGAATTGCGTCGTCCGTCAAGTCAGTGGCAGAAGCGGCGATAGCCTCTTCCCGCCGTTCCTTTCGTTTCGCCATCGAATTCAGGCGTTGTGCGGTTGTCCGGCCCGATGGGATATCGTCGCCCAAGATGTCAATTGCTTTACAAGTCTGCGCGTACTGGCCCTTTGAGCGAACTGTGACCCGTTTTTCGTAAGGATTCTTCCTTGGTATCTTTCGGCGTTTTCCATCTTTGCCGACGGTCGCCCCCCTCTCTTTCGGCAACCTGCCAGATTTGGCAAGTTCCGTCCGGTCGTTCTGAACAGTCAACCGACTGACCCCAACAGTGTCAGCAATCATCGCATCAGAAGATGCAGGGCTGGCTTGGATTAGAGTGACAACGAGCGACCGCCGCTTCGGCTATATCGTTGCTGAAAACGACCGAGTTGAGTTTGTGCGGCATTTTGGTCTGAAAGGCAGCGGAGTTCCGGACGACGTGCCGTGTTGGGTCACAGAAGAACTGATTGAAGAAACGATCCGTGTCTGGCAACGGTTCTACGAAGACCCATTGACTAAAGACGAAGCGTTGGTATTTCCTTTAAACGGGAGCGAGTTGCTCGAAATCGTAGAAGGGAGTCAATCGGATGAAGAAGTTCGTCGCGCTGGCGAGAGTTTCAAGCCGTGAACAGGAGCGAGAAGGATTCTCTCTGGACATCCAAGTTGACGCCCTGAAAAACTTCGCCGCAAACGATGGCGGTGAAATCATTGAGATGTGGCGGATCGCTGAGACGGCCAGCAAGCAGCGCGAGCGTAAGGTGTTCAAGGAGCTTGTATCCTTCGTCAAGAAGAACGCCGCCAAGCTGGACGGCGTGCTGGTCTACAAGATTGATCGTGCCGCGCGAAACCTCTTTGACTATGTGGAACTGGAACGCCTTGAAGCCGAATACGGCGTCCCAGTCATCTGTCTGTCCCAGCCCACAGATAACTCACCAGCAGGCCGAATGGCTCGGAGAACGCTTACCAACATTGCCACGTTCTATACCGAACAGCAATCCGTCGATGTTCAAGAGGGACTGGGGCTCACCGATAACCGGCGAACGCAAAACGAAGATGACCAAGAGCGGGGAGCGGGAGTACATCTATTACCGCTGCACGCAGTACCACAAGGGCGACCATCCTCGCGTTCGCCTGACGGAGAAAGAACTCGACAACCAACTGCTGGAAGCGTTCAAGACCATGAGAATCGACGACGACGAATTCCGTGACAAGTTCCGTGAGGCACTTCGACAAACGACGAACAGCGATCAACGAGCATCTGCACAGCGGGCGAAGGAACTGCAACAGCAATTGATCGAGGTTCGCGAGCATCAGGACCGCCTGCTCAACCTGCGGATGTTTGAAGAGATCAGCTCCGAGACCTACGCATCAAAGAGCCTCGAACTTCGAGATCGCGAAGCCGAGTTGAAGCTCGAAATCGATGTTGCAGACCGTGGAAGGCACGAAACCATCGACATTGCGATCAAAGCGTTTGAACTTTCGCAAAGCCTTCGTGAGCGATGGGTTACGGCGGATTTCAGCGCGAAGCGAAGAATACTCGAAATCCTCTGTTTGAACTTTTCTCTCGACGACGTAACTCTTGTCCCTGAATGGAGAAAGCCCTTCGACCTGATGGCCAAAGGGCTTGATCCGAAAGATAGTCGGGGCGACTGGATTTGAACCAGCGACCTCTGCGTCCCGAACGCAGCGCTCTACCAGGCTGAGCCACGCCCCGTGCTTTGAAGTGGGTGCATTCTAACACGCCGGGCTGTGCGGTCAACGCTCAGCGGAGGCGGTGGCTTGGTGGAATTCGAGGTTGTTAGCTTAGGACGTTGTCGCCAGCGTTTTCCTTTTGCTGGAGCGTTACGGGCCAGCCTGGGAATTGGTTCGAGGCTTTGCCGTCGGTGGGGTCGATCAAGAAACGGAAAGACTCGATGTGGTAGGTCTTCGCTCTTGTGTCGATTGTGACCAAGCCGAAGCCGCTGCCTTTTTGGTGGGCTCGTTGGTAGCGGTTTGAGGGCTTCGGAACGACGGGATTGCCCACTGCGTAGACATAGACTTTGTTGCCGAAGCCATCGATGAACTCGCCCGTGTTGGCGAGTCCATGTTTCGGACGGTTTTCGTGGGTCATTCCTTCATCGTCGGGTCGCCACCAGCGAGGATAGCCAGCGGCGATGGCGGGTGTGCAGAATGACCAGCAGCCGTCTCGTTGCTGATCCACTCCATATTGTGCCAACGTCGTCAAGTGCTGATCGCCGTTGATGTGAAGTGGCATTCCTTTGGAAATGATCTTGATGGCTCGGTCGCGGGCCGTTTGAGGCCAACCGCCGCAATCCAAGTCGGCCTTCAAGAAGCCATTGTAGCCACCGTGATGAGTGGCCACGCCAGCGAAGACGGTTTGGCTCAGCAAGACTTTCAGGTTGTGTCCGCGCCAATCGTTGACCCAGTGCTCGAGGAACTTCTCTTGCCGCTCGCCCAACAGCACCAAGCCAGGCTTGTCGAGAGCCGCGGTGTCGAAGTTGCGATCCGTGACGTGATCGGCTCGACCACTGCCTGTCTCGACGCGTTCGGGACCGCTCTTGAATTGGCGATCGCCTAGGATCGCAAAGCTGACGCCTCCGTAGACCATGTCGCCGTAGTAAACGCTGATGTTTTGCTGGACGGGAGTTGGATCAAAGTAGTCGGGATGATGACCGGCACACGTTCGATGGACGACATTGACCATCCTTGCCGGTTCGCGATAGCCGCCCTTTGATGATGTGCTGCCCGAGGTCATCTTGGCCCCGGCCTCACCCCAAATGTTGCCTTGGAATACATCGTGATCGTCGGGAATGCAGACTGTGGGACGGTCCTTTAATGCCTCACGGAACGCCCAGCCGAATTGATAGAACTTGCGTAGATAATTGAGGATCGCTGGCCCTGCCGGATCGCGGATGATGCCGAAGCCGCCGTGACTCTCGTAGAGTTGATCGCCGGAAAAATACAGCATGTCCGGGTCAAGCTTCACCAGATTGTTGGCGACCGGTTCGTAAGGAAACGCGTAATCGTTTTGGCAGGTGAGTGCTCCAAGTCGCAGCGGTCGACCGGACGGGCTGGCTTTGATCGTGCCACTCCACTCTGCCGTCGTTTCCTTGCCGTCTTTGGACTTCATGCGATAGACGAGTGTGTAAGGCGTTGCCTTGGTCGCGTCCCAATTGGGAATGCGAAACGTGGCCGTCCAAGCATCCATGTTGAGTTCGGCTTCGGCGATCCTGACAGTGTCACCGTCTTTGGGCACGTGCAGCTCGACAGTTTTGTTGTCATCTTTGCCGAGCGGTCCAGTCAACGCACTCAGCTTCAACACGAAACCTTCATCGCCTCGCGAGTCGCTTAAGGTGTACATCGACCACAGGATCGGCCCGAACTTGCGATCGGGCGAAACTGTGAATGCGTCGCCCGCGACATGCCAATCTCGAAAGCGGTACCGGCTGCCCATGCCTTTGGGTTTCTTGTCGGCGAAGTTGTTCACCAGGGCAATGTTTCCGAGGACGTTGCCCGCAGCCACGTTGAGAGTGATCGCGTCGAGCGTTTCGTCGCCGTCGATGAGAGCCAATTGCAACAAGTATTTGCCGCCTGATGGCTTCCCGGTAAGCGATAGAGTGAAGCCCTTTTCATCGAAGTTTTTACTGAGCGGCTTTGTCTTTGAACCGAGCTGCAATTGATTGGCAACGACTCCGGCGTTGATCCCACTTCTGGCAAAGCAATTGCTACGAAATTCGTTGATGTCACTGCGAACACCGATCCGAAATCCCGCACCACCGTCACGCTTTTGCTGTTGGACTTTCGAAATCCGAACGGACGTCTCAAAGCCGCTTTTGTTATCAGTCAGTTGATGTGTAATCAGGTGGATGCTTCGGTTGCCCGCAAACGACAAGCACTCGGCGGCCCCGTCAATGACTCGCCAGTTTTCCATCGGGTTTGCCCAGAAGTCTTCACCCAGCCAAACGCGGTCGTGAACTTGACTCCAATCACCGACAAGACTCGCCGCGTCATCTTCTGCAGCTTGAGAATCCGCAGTACTCCCTAAACCAATGGTGGCCGTGCCGGCGGCCATGCTCTTTAGTACGATTCGTCGTGAAAGTGATGACATCGCGAATAGACTCCGAGAATCAAGGGCGTGTTGATCTTTGTTGAGCGCGACATTGTAACGCTAGCAATCTTGCGAGGGAATCAAGCGCAGATGTGTGGAAGTCGCAACGACCAATTGTTTAACCCGTAGCCGTAGGCGAGGATTCTTCGATGTGGTCCTCGCCTGCGGCTACGGGTTAAACGATCCAATTCAGCAACGCGATACGTTCGAGCATCCATTAGCGAGTCTGGATCATTCAAATCCAGATGTCGCAGTTTGGCAGTGACTGGCTGAGTTGCTCGCAACCAGCCTCGGTGATTTGCGTGTCACATACGCTCAGAAAGGCCAAGCCTGTAAGCTTCGAAAGCTGCGGGACGATGCCGTCCGAAATCTTCGTTTCGTCAAGTGCCAAGCCTGCAAGCGAAGACAGCGACGCGAGCGAGTCGCCGGCAGAGTCAGAGATACTTGTTCCGGATAGCGAAAGTCGTTCGAGCTTCTCGAGCTGGACCAGTTCACGCACACCAGCGTCTGAGATGTTGGTGTCGTTGACACTGAGGGCAGTTAGATTCGAGAGCTTCGCAATCGACGAAGCTGCCTGATTGGTGATCCGTGTTTGATCGCATCGGAGACATGACAGTTTCGGCAAATTCAACGCGGAAATGGCAGCATCGCCAATCGCTAATTCATCGAGCGATAGGAACTCAAGCGTGGACAACCCGCCGACGCGTGCAATGCCGGTGTCCGAGACCTCGGGATTGCATGAAAGATCGAGGGCCTTCAGCTGCCGGAGGTTGCCGATCTCTTGCAGCACGTCATCGGTAACGCCGAGCCCATTCAGCGACAGTGTCGTCGCATCCGTCAGTTGGCCGATGAGTTCCAAATCCTCGGACGTCAACGAGTCCTCGTGCAAACGACGGCTTTCCAATTGGGCAACGGTTGCAGAATCGGTTGGTGTTGGTGCCGCTGACTTGCGCTGGCGCAGCTTATCCCAAAGCCGGCGCGGATGCCTGAGTGAGCGCTTGGTGAAGAAGTTTTCTGGCGAGGAAAGTTCGATCAGTCCTTCCAGGCCAGCATGTGTCAACTCCATGCGGATCAAGTTCAAGCGGTCCAGTTTCGACAATGGCGCCAATGGAGTTGCCTTTGCAGCGGCCTTGTTGATCGTTGTCTTGCTGGCGAACTTTGGTGATGATGGTACTTTGTCGATGACCTCACCGACCGATCGCATCGCGTTCACGATCTTGTGCTGTCGATTTCGCAGTACGTTTTGAAGTGCCGATCGAGGATGCGCCACCGTCGAGACGATTGTCTTCAACGAGTTGATCGGATTCGGAATACGCGGCTTCGGCAATGGAACACCTGAATTTGGTGGGCTACGAAACAGCCCGAGAAAGAAATTTGCCCATGTCTGAAAATCGCGGTTTAGAGATCGCCCGAAAGCAAATCGAGTTCGCTCGTGACTATACGTTAACATTACTCGACGGCATTGACGAGAGCGATTGGTTCCGCATGCCTGAGGGCTCGCCGACGCACTTAGCATGGGAAGTTGGGCACTTAGCGATGGCAGAATACATGCTGACGCTGTTTCGAATTCGCGGCAAGATTGACACGGACAACGAGCTGATTCCGAAGCCCTTCTTGCGGCGTTTCGTCAAGGGCTCGAAGCCAGAACCTGATCCGGAAAAGCACCTCAGTCCCGCCGAAATTCGAGGCACTTTTGACAACGTGCATCAACAAGTGATGGCGGAATTGGGCGATGTCAGCGAAGAGCAATTGCAAGACACCGTTGTCGAGCCGTATGCGGTGACAAACACGCAACTGGGGTCGTTATTTTTCTGTGCGTCTCATGAAATGCTGCACGCGGGGCAGATAGGCTTATTGCGACGCCTGCTGGGACACAACCCGATTCGCTGATGTAACTTCCATCGCCGAGAGCGTCATGAATCGCAAGAATCTATGGTAACCCGGCCCTCGCTTACGCGCTTTCGATGTTGCGTTTTCATAGCCCGGAGGGCGGCACATCCATTGCCGGTGCCGTCAGGCACCGGATCCATTGAATATCTATCCTTAGCCCGAAGGGCGATACAACTAATCTCTAGTTCCGTAAAGTTGTGTCGCCCTCCGGGCTGTGTATGAAATCGGCTCTAAACCGTGGCCTGATGGCCACGGTTTAGGCTGTGCCGCCCTCTGGGCTAAGAAACGCGCAACATCAAAACTCACGCGTCGGGTTATTCAGCGATTACACGCCTTCGTCGTGAACGAATTGGACCAAGGCTTTGACGTGATCAGGGTCGAGGCCCGGCATCACACCGTGTCCTAGATTAAAGATATGCCCCGGACGTCCTTCTGCGGCGTCTAACACCATGCGAGCCCGCTTCTTGATTTCCTCGATTTCCGCGAACAGGATGACGGGGTCCATGTTTCCTTGGACGGCAACGTCATGACCAACGATATTCCAAGCGTCCTTTAGGTCGATACGCCAGTCGATTCCGATGACATCACCGCCCGACTCTTTGACAAGCGGCAGCAACGACGGATTGCCGGTCAAGAAGTTGATGACCGGAGCTCCTTGGATTCCGTCCACGAGTGCCTTTGTGTGAGGCATCACGTATTCGCGATAGTCGGAAGGTGACAAACATCCCGCCCAGCTGTCGAAGATTTGGATCGCTTGGACGCCGGCTTCCACTTGAGCGTTCGCGTAATCGACCAAGCTGCGGACTAGGCAATCCATCAAGCTCTTCCAAGCCCCACGATCGCGATACATCATCGCTTTCGTGTTCTCGTAATGCCGCGAGCTGCCTCCCTCGATCGCGTACGAGGCTAATGTGAACGGAGCACCGCAGAATCCCAGCAACGGAATATCACCAGGAAGATCACGACGGATGAGCTTGACGGCGTCGAAAACGTAGCTCAGTTCATTCACGTCCTCGACGGCGCGAACGCGGTCCAAGTCCGACGTTTCTCGAATCGGGTTGTGAATGACGGGCCCCTCGCCCTTGGCGTATTCCAAGTCGAAGCCCATCGGCTGCAGAATCGGCAGCAAGTCCGCGAACAAGATCGCGGCATCAACGCCAAGAACTCGCTGGGCCGTTAAGGTGACTTCCGCCGCCAACTCGGGTGTCTTACAAAGCTCGAGGAACGTGACTTTGTTGCGGACGGCCATGTACTCGGGCAGATAGCGACCGGCTTGTCGCATAATCCAGATCGGCGTGGTGTCGACAGGTTCGCGACGGACCGCTTTGAGAAATCGGCTGTTGTGAAGTTCTGGGGTCATTGGGTTTCGATTGTTGTGTCCCGTCGGGACTTCTTTGGTAGTGGCGGTTTCCAGCAGCCAACGTCAAGAACGGCGGTTCGAAGCCACCGCCACAAAGGCTTAAAGTGCTAGCCTACCGATTTGCTTAGCGAACCTAAAGCGTCACGGATGACTCCAACGCGGCACTATCTGGACGCTCTGGATCCACCTTAGGGATCGAATGGTCAAAGTCGGGAAAGTCATCCGGCGATGGTGTGAACTCAAGCTTTTCGGATGACATCGCTGGGGAATCCAAATCAAGGGCGATCGGTAGCGGTACTAAGTTGTCGGGACTGGTGTTGACACCGAGCCGCTCGGCCCAGGCATCGAAGTCATCGGGGAACTCTTTTCGTAGCGCGATTTTCGCAGCGCTTCGCTCTGTTTCGTTCATTGTTCTGTATAAACGGCGGCTAAGCAGCACGCCTTCCTCGAAACTACGATTGTGCTTTAATCCATTCAGCATTGTGGACCAGGCGATCTCGGGGTGACCTGATGTTGCTTGCGATAACGCCAGCTCTCTCCACAGCGGCGCCAAACTTGGGTCTAGGCTCAACGCTTCTTGGTAGAGCATTATCTGTCGTCCCTTGTCGACTTTGTTGCCGAACAACTTGCGTTCTTGGACGGCTTCGTACCAATGGTATCGCCCGATCCAAAACGGATGCATGGCAAAGTAGATGGCCGGTATTAAGGCCAAGTGTCCCAAAGCCACCGGAAGTCTGAAGGGGTACGACGTTGACCTCACGTACCATGTTGCCAATCCAACAACGTAGCCATAAACGAATCCCGAAAAGTGAGCTAGGTTCGCAATCGGCATCACTTCGGCGAGCGTCAATGGAATACAAATAAATAGCCAAGCCAGCCCCATCGTGACGACTCGATCAGGAATCTCCTCGGCAACGGCTGGGTTAAAGCGTCGCAAGACCAACAGAGCCCCGAATTGCGCGAAGATCACGCCCGAGAATCCCACGGCATTGTTTTCTGGAAGGATCTCGGCAAGCGCCGTGATCATCGCTGCGAAGATCAAAAACACAAAGTGCCAGACCGGGTTCATCCGCCGTTCTAGCGACCTGGCGAAGTACACCGCGCAAAGCATGTTCAGCCCAAGATGAAGTAGGCCGCCATGATGGAAGGAATTGATTGGGATCCGCCACCATTGTCCTTCCCATAAATTCAACGCGCCGGACAATTCTGGTTCGTTGGTTACCATCAATTGAGCAACCGCGCCGAAGTGCCATCGCGCATCGTCTCTGCTGACGCCTCCGATCATCGCTTTCGATTCGACAGCGATGAACAAGCCGACACAAACGACCACGAATAGCAGTGTCACACGGATTTGACGCATGGATTTTCCTATTTCCGCTCACAGGATAATTCATTACATAACCAGCTGACAGGTTCATTTCTCATTTCAGATATAGCCATGCTCCAACGCCTTCCATGGACGATTCTGATTACGGCTATCGCATTGATGCTTGCCGGGCTGTTGGGCATCGAGCGGGGTGACGACTTGTCCGGAATCGGTCAACTCCGAAGCCGGCAACTCGTTTGGATCATCTTGTCCGTGCCAGTCATGTTTGCGGCGATCGTCGTTCCCTATCGGCGGCTGCGACCGATGAGTTACTCGCTGTTCTTAGCGAGTCTGGTTTTGCTAGTGGCGGTCTTCTTCACGCGTCCGATCAACGGAGCGCGTTGCTGGATTCCGCTTGGCTTTATGAACTTTCAGCCTTCGGAGTTGGCCAAGCTGGCGTACATCTTGTCGTTGGCACACTATCTGATGTATCGCCAGAACTATCGCCGGTTCACGGGACTGCTGGTGCCGTTTTTCTTGACGTTGGTACCGCTGGGGCTGATTCTGGCCGAGCCCGACTTGGGAACGGCGCTGCTGTTCATGCCCGTGCTGTTCTCGATGCTGTTCGCTTCGGGGGCTCGCCCGCGACACTTGGCGTTTGTCATCATGCTGGGGATTGCGATTTCCCCGCTCCTGTGGATGAAGCTGAATCCCGAGCAGAAGTCGCGAATTGTCAGCGTCTTTCGACAACAAGACGGTGGTGCAACACCGACCGGAGACGGATTCCACCTTCACCAATCGAAGCGAGTTTTGGCACTCGGCGGCGTGTGGGGCAGCGCCGTCACGGGTATGCCGACTGATCAACCGCGAGCCTACTTGTTGCCGGCAGCTCGGACGGACTTCGTTTTTTGTTTGATTGGGGAACGGTATGGCTTGATTGGATGTGCGGCCGTTTTCAGCCTGTATCTAATTCTTTTCGGGCGAGGTCTCTGGATCGCCGCGGCCACTCGCGAGCCCTTTGGACGACTCGTCGCTGTTGGAATCGTGTCGCTGTTGGCTTCACAAACGATCATCAACACGGGCATGACCGTCGGGCTGATGCCAATCACCGGAATCACCTTGCCGTTGATGAGCTATGGTGGGTCGAGTCTTCTTTTTACCTGCTTGGCATTAGGCCTGCTGATGAATATCGGCATGAGGCCTGGCTATGAAATCGCCAGCGATCCGTTCCGGTATTCTTCTCGCGGCAAGGCGTAGGGCTCGCGCATCGACCATGTCGTGTTGTCGGAGTGTTGACAAATCGTCATGCCGCGCAGGACGATTGGCGAAGCTTCTAGATCCAATCTGCCCAAGAACATCCCACGAGGACATCATGATCGACCACAAGTGGATTCTCGCTTTCATACTGTTGGCAATTTCTAATCTTGCCAGTGCGGCTGAGCGGCCGAATATCTTGTTTATCTATGCGGACGATCAATCGCATCGAACGGTCAGTTGCTATCCGGAAGCATACGACTGGATGAAAACGCCGCACATTGACCAGTTGGCCAAAAACGGTGTGCGATTCGCTCACGCTTACATCGGAACGTGGTGCATGCCGTCGCGGGCGACGATGTTGACGGGGCATCATCAATTCGGCATCAAGTCGATGCGAATGGAAGGCCAGTATCCCGGAAGCGAATACGATCCCAAACAATGTCGCTTTTGGCCCAGTGTCTTCAGAGCCAACGGTTACACAACGGCTCAGATTGGTAAGTGGCATACTGGCACGGACACGGGATATGGTCGCGACTGGGATTATCAGATCGTCTGGAACAGGCCAAGGCACGTGAAGAACGCCGGGGCTTACTTCTATGACCAACTGCTTGAGATCAACGGTGCGAAGGCGAAGAAGGTGCCGGGGTACTCGACCGATAATTACACCAAGTGGGCGGACGAATTTATTCGGGGCGAACATCGTGACGCTGACAAACCGTGGTTCTTGTGGGTTTGCTATGGGGCCGTCCATGGACCATTCACGCCAGCAAAACGACACCTTGACGCGTTCCCAGGCGTGACGATCAAGCCGCCGGCTGACATTTTTCCGCCTCGCCCAGGGAAGCCCAAGTACATGCAATTTGTCGAGTTTTGGGTGCGCGGCACCGATGGCAAACCGGAAATGAAAGGCGGTCAATTTGGCGGCAAGACTGTCGAGGGAGCGAAGGGAATCCATGGCAACTCGTTGGACGCATGGGTGCGCCAGTATCATCAAGGAGTGCTCGGCATTGATGACGGGGTCGGTCAATTGGTGAAGGCGTTGAAAGAGTCCGGGCAACTGGACAACACGCTGATCGTCTACACGGCAGATCAAGGCATGGCTTTTGGGCAGAAGGGCTTTTGTCGCAAGATCGCTCCTTATGACGGGACCATCCGAGCTCCCATGATTGTGAGCCTGCCGAGCAAGATCGCCTCGAACAAAGTCTGTGATTCGATCGTCGGCGGTTGCGATATCATGCCCACCTTCTTTAGTTTCGCTGGCATCGATCTTCCCTGGAAAGTCCACGGTCACGACCTGTCGCCTTTGTTGAAGAACCCGGAAGCCAATTGGCCGCATCCAACGATGACGGTCTTCACGCAAAAGAAGTTCGGAGCGGACACCGACGTCATTCCCGAAAACAGCGGTCAGTACGACATGAGCGGAGTGCCCTGGTGGGTATCTCTGGCCAAGGGGCGATACAAGTACATCCGAAACCTAGTCAAAGGCGAGACCGAAGAGCTTTACGACTTAAGAGACGACCCCGAGGAACTCACCAACTTGGCTCTTGATCCGCGCTTCCGTAAGCAGTTGACCAAATACCGTAAGGACACGGTTGCCGAGTTGAAGCGAACGGATGCCAAGATGGTCAAGTCGCTTCCGCCAACGATGGCTGAGTTACAATAGCGTGCATGCGGCAGAATGATCGCGTTCCTGAAGGTCAAGAGGGTCGTTGCTATGATCTCAGGCCCAACGGGCCTCATAGAACTTCCGAATCCGGGCAAAACCTGCTCTGAAAATGCTATAATCTTCACGCATTCTGAACGATGTCACCTTTCCACTTTTGGAGATGTTCTGATGAAACTGATTCTTGGGACGCTCGCTGTGCTGGGACTCTTTCTTGCGCCGGCAACTACAAATGCCGCAGAGAAGTCGAAAAGGAGGACGACTCAGAAAATGTCAGCTTGAAGGTTGGTGACGTTGCCTATGAGGCTAAGCCTGTCGGCGAAGTCGCTCGCAAGAAGATCCTGAAACGCAGCCGTCAGATTGACGCATTGATCGGCGAGCAACTCAAAGAGAATCAGCTCGAAAGAAACGCTAGGGCAAGCGACGCCATCTTCGTGCGGCGAGTCTATCTCGACGTTGTTGGACGTATCGCCAGCTATTCAGAAGCTCGCGAGTTTCTTGATTCCGATGACGAGAACAAACGTGCCGCGTTGATTGACAAACTGCTTGATAGCGAGGGTTATGTCAGTCACCACTTCAACTATTTCGCGGACTTGCTTCGACTTCAGTCTCGCATGCGTTATGCACCCGCGCATTACTATCTGGATTTTGTCAAGAATTCACTGCGCACCAACAAGCCGTACGACAAATTTGTTCGCGAGCTGATCACATCCAAAGGTTACACGTGGGATAACGGTGCGGCCGGCTACTACCTTCGCGACACGGGAATGCCGTTGGACAACATGTCCAACACAGTGCAAGTCTTCTTGGGAACTCAGTTGGTTTGTGCTCAGTGTCACAACCACCCCTTCGATTCTTGGACGCAAAAGCAGTACTACCAATTGGCAGCGTTTACTTACGGCGTCGAGACTCGTGACCGTCGGATTCCTCAATTCCGAGAACTGCAGTCGATGCGGCGTGAAGGCAAAGTCGATCGCATGACGCTTTCTTCTGCTGGCCAATTGATTGGGGCATTGAGCTTCAAAGTCAATGAAACAGAACGATCTCTCCGGCTGCCGAAAGATTATCAATATGAAGACGCCAAGCCGCTGGAAACCATCGATCCGAAAACAATCTTCGGCGACAACGTCGAAGTCCGTGATGGCGACAGCAATGCCGAGATCTACGCTCGCTGGATGACAAGCCCGAAGAATCCGCGGTTTGCAACCGTCATCGCGAACCGTTTGTGGAAGCGTGCTTTCGGATTGGGCGTGGTCGAGCCGGTTGACGACTTCAAGGATGGCATCGACGCCTCGAATCCCGAGTTAATGGCTTACTTGTCCGAACAGATGATCGACTTGAAGTTCGATATGAAACAGTATCTGCGGATGCTGCTCAACACAGAGACGTATCAAGCCGAAGTGTCCGTTGCCGAGGTCACAGACGACGATACCTATCATTTCCCCGGCCCCATCTTGCGACGCGCCTCGGCTGAGCAGATTTGGGATTCCTTACTGACATTGGCTGTGCCTGAGTTAGACGATCGCAAGGGTGTGCCGCAAATCTACAACCGATACGCCATTCGCGGTAAAGATTTGGTCGAGATGGAGATGGACGAAGTTCTTGAGAAAGCCGAAGAATTGGCCAAGCAGCGACAAGCCGGCTACGAGTACTATCAAAAGACTCGCGAGCTATCCAAGGAGATGCGCGTTGCGTATCGCACACAAGATCGCGACAAGATTCGCGAACTTCAACAGAAGATGGCCGAGATTCGCAAAGAGGTTTACGGCGAAGAATACGAGCAGCAAATGCAAATGCGACGCACGCAGCAACGCGATCAGTATCGCGAGACCGATCCGCGTTGGATGGGGCTTTCAAAGCAACTGGTTCGAGCATCCGAGTTGCCTTCGCCAGCGCAGCCTGGGCACTTCTTGCGACAGTTTGGTCAGTCGGATCGAGAAACGATCGAAAACGCAAACACGGAAGCCAACGTGCCGCAAATCTTAACGATGCTCAACGGTCCGTTGTTTTATTCGTTGGTCAATCGCAACACGTTGATTGCGAAGAACTTGACCGAAGCCGAATCACGACCTGAGAAGCTCGACGTCATCTTCTTGAGCATCTTGAGTCGTCGGCCAACTGAGCGTGAAACGGAATTGGCCATGGACAAGATTGCCGAACAGGGCACTCGCGACGCCACGGGTTTGATGTGGGCGTTGATCAACACTCATCAGTTCTTGTTCATTCAATAAGACCGAATTTCATTGACGCGCGCTAAGGCGAGTCATTCAATCGAAGACACCATCTTAAATCCGAGGACTTTACTATGAGCAAAACATTCCAATGCCTGGACGATGTTTCTCGACGAGAGTTTGCGGCGTTTGTGGCCAAATCATTCCTCGGCGTTGGTCTTTATTCCGCTTTGTCGCGCGACGTGGTTGCCGATGAATCCGAGTTCGCGACACTTCCTCAAGGCACTGCGAAGAACTGCATCTACCTTTATATGAATGGTGGAATGACGCACCTCGACACGCTCGATCCCAAACCCGGTGCCGAAACGCAAGGGCCGATCGAGGCGATCGAGACGTCCGCCAAAGGTGTCATGATCAGCGAGCTGTTGCCTGGATTGGCAAAGCACATGGATAAAGCGGCCATCGTTCGCTCACTCAGCTCGACGCAGGGTGCTCACGAGCGTGGCCAGTACTTGATGAAGACCAGCTACACCCAAAGAGGCACGATTCGACATCCCGCGATGGGGGCGTGGGTCTTGCGTTTGGGTGGCCAGACGAACAAGTCGCTACCAGGCAATGTTCGAATCGGCAATGACAGCCGTCACCCCGGTGCTGGATTTATGGAGTCGAAGTACGCTCCGCTACCCATCGGCAATCCCGAATCCGGCCTGCAAAACAGCAAGGTTATGCGTGGTATTAGCACCAGCGAATTTGAACGTCGCGTGAAGCTTTCTAATGACTTCGATACGGAGTTCCGTGCCAAGTTCAATCAAAAAAAAGTGCGCTCGTACACAAACGCTTACAACGACGCCATCAAATTGATGAGCAGCAAAGAGTTGGAAGCGTTCAACATCTACAACGAGAACGAGCGAACTCGGAATGCTTACGGTGACAATCCATTTGGACAAGGCTGCCTATTAGCAAGACGTCTGGTCGAGAATGACGTGCGGTTCATCGAAGTCAGTCTTGGCGGCTGGGACACTCACCAAGGAAACTTTGACCGAGTTCCGGAACGAGCTCAGATCCTCGATCAAGCTCTCTCGGCATTGCTAACGGATCTTGCCGACAAGGGAATGTTGAAAGAGACGCTGGTCGTGTTGGCGACGGAATTTGGCCGAACGCCCACCATCAATCAAAACGCCGGACGCGACCACTACCCACGAGCTTTCAGTGGGCTCCTGGCGGGCGGCGGCATCAAGGGCGGTCAAGCATTCGGAGCGACGGACGCCAAGGGTGTTGAGGTCGAAGACGGTTTCACCGAAGTCCCCGAATTCAACGCAACCATCGCCAACGCGTTGGGACTGCCGTTGAAGAAAATCGTGCACTCGCCAACTAAGCGACCCTTCACCGTCGCCGATAAGTCCGATCCGATTTCGGCGTTGTTTTAGGATTCGGCCGTCGTAGCTTCAGCCAAACTGGCAGGTGACGGCTACCGGATACGTATTCAACCTTGGGCAATCGGCGGAATCACGCCGTAGGACGGACTTGAAGTCCGTCCAGAAACGAGGCGACGGACTACAAGTCCGTCCTACGTGAAGTTGCCGAAGAATCTGGTTTGGAAATTCCGTAACTCGTCGCTTCTCGGGCTTTTCTCTAACCAGCATTTCAAGGCAAATTCGCCAGCAAAACCGCCTCGCCATCCCAATTCTCCGAAAGTTGGAACGGCCCTGCCAACTTTTTTCATTATCACTTGCAAGGTATCCGTCGCTACCTATAATCTGTATCTCTCGCTGCGGGAGTAGCTCAGTGGTAGAGCATCACGTTGCCAACGTGAATGTCGCGGGTTCGAATCCCGTCTCCCGCTCTCTTTCAAGGTTGCAGTGAAATTTGCGGTTGATTTCGATCGCTTGACCGGCGATTGGTCGCCGCTTTCTTTATTTATTGGCGGTTTTTGCCCCGCCAACAGCCCGCACACAAGAGCCTCTCACATGAGTGACGAAAACATCACCGAAGCCGACGAAACCGCCTCAGATGACGCCGCGGCCGAAGCAACTGAATCTGAAGAGTCTTCTTCCGCGCCAAGCGATAGCGGCATGAACCTGAATGTCGAGGTTAAGGACATCGCGGCTTGCCGAAAGCATATCCGTGTCCGCGTCGAACGTGACGACATCGATAAGTGCTACGCAAACGCTGTCGCTGAGTACGCGGAAAAGGCCGAGGTTCCCGGCTTCCGAAAAGGCAACGTGCCCCGCAAACTCATCGGCCGTCGATTCCGAAAAGAGCTCTCGGACGAAGTCAAACAAAAGGTACTGATCGAGAGTCTTGAGCAGCTTGCCGAAGAATACGAACTAGATCCAATCAACGAACCAGACCTGGATGTCGAGAACCTTGATATCCCCGACGAAGGCGACTTCGAGTACGAGTTCGAAGTAGAAGTGCGGCCTGAGTTCGAGCTGCCCGCTTACGATTCGTTGACGATCGAGCGACCCAGTTACGAGATCACCGACGCCGACGTCGACGAAGCTTTGGATCGATTTCTGCTTCAATACGCCGAGCGAGCTGATCGCGAAGATGGCGCCGTCGAAGCGGGCGACTTTGTCGACGCTGATGTTTCCGTCAGCCATGGTGGTTCGGAGATCAACGACTTCAGTAACGTCTCGATCCAGGTTCGCGAAGACTTGCGGTTCCAAGACGTCGATATCAAAGGTTTTGGCGAGCTAATTGCGGGGGCTGCCGTTGGCGACACGCGTGATTGCACGGCAACCGTCTCAACTGAAGCGGCCGCGATCCAAATGCGTGGCGAAGAGGTCTCGCTGACGTTCAAGGTTAATGGAATTCAAGCCGTTGATGTCCCCGATTCGAACTCGAAGACATTCTTGTCTCGCATGGGTGTCGAGTCCGTTGAAGAGATGCGATCGATTATCGATGGTTCGCTGCGACGACAGCTTGAGTTTGACCAACGGCAATCGGCACGCGAACAATTCTTGACACTGATTGGCGAATCGGCTGATTGGGAATTGCCCGACGAGTTGGTCAGCAAGCAAGTCGAGAACGCGCTGTATCGCGAAATGCTCGAGATGCAACAAGCGGGCTTCACCACGGACGAGATTCGTGCTCGCGAAGCAGAAATCCGTCAGAATGCTTTGACGGAAACACGGCAGGCCATGAAAGAGCACTTCATCCTGGATAAGATCGCCACGGAAGAATGCATCGTTGTGACTCATGCCGAGCTGGAAGAGGAAATCCATCACATGGCACAGCAACGTGGCGAGAGCCCGCGGCGCGTACGTGCTCGACTGGTTAAGTCTGGCGTGATTGAAAACCTCGAAGCTCAAATCCGTGAACGTAAGGCCGTTGATCTCGCGCTGGAACGGGCAAGCTTTAAAGACGTTCCGATTGAACGCGACGAACCCAGCGATGTGTTCGCACTGAATTTGGCGATATGCGTCCCCGAGATGCCGACAGCAACAGTTCCCGCCGAGTAAGCTGGAACCGAATCGCCCGGATGCTGGTTGTGGTCGCCATATGCTTGGCGTTCGCGCGGAGCTTCCTGCACAACTCGATCAAGATCGAGTTGGCCAAGCAAGCTGAATTGGGCAACCCAATCCGTCCCGATATTGGCAAGTTCGACACCCGCGTTGGTGCCATGAAAACAACTGGTGGCATCAATGTCGTGGTTGGGATATGTGCAATCCATGCAGCCATTGTTTCAGGTTATCGGCGCGAGGCATCGCGTCATTGGTCTCTGTATGTCGTTCTTGCTTTCTGGCTATTGCTATCGTTGGTCGACTAGAATGCAAGTATGGCTCAAGCTCAGCGGAAGAATATCGTCTTAGCGTTGCTCGCAATTGTCGGCGGATTGGCAGCGTGCGCCGGTTCGTGGCTCGCCAATCTAGACGATAAGCCATCGATTTCTGGCGATATCATTCCCGTGGTCTTGCCATCGCCAGAACACTTGCCCCAGAAAGTAAACCGCAAAGGCTTTGTCTCTTCCGACGCCTGTATCAAATGCCATCGTGATCAACACAAGACGTGGCACGATTCCTATCACCGATCGATGACTCAAGTCGCGTCGCCGGATGCCATTCGCGCCGACTTTGCAAACGTTCGTCTTGAGGCAAAGCAGCGCACCTATCAGCTAAGTCGCGAGGACGACAATTTCTTCGTCGAGATGGCGGACCCCGATTGGGAAGCGACCGCGCGAATGCATGGTATGAAGCTGGAAGAAATTGCAGATCCCCCGCGAGTCCGATTGCCAGTCGTCATGGCGACTGGCTCTCACCACATGCAGGGCTACTGGGTGCCCAGCGAGATCGGCAATCAACTGCGTCAGATCCCGTGGTTCTATTTGATTGCCGAGGAGCTCTGGATTCCGCGCGAGGACGCGTTTCTACAACCGCCTAGCACCTTTCGCCATTTCGCAACCTGGAACGACAATTGTATCGTGTGCCACAGCGTCGCCGGCGCTCCTCGATTGGACGCCGCCACGGAAACGGTTGCCACTGAAGTCGCCGAGTTCGGTATTGCTTGCGAAGCTTGCCACGGTCCAGGCCAAGAGCACGTGAACTTTCAGAAGCGGCGAGCGCTCGGCGAATCGCTTGCAGACCTATCGGACACTATCATCAATCCGGCAAAGTGTGATGCTCGCATCTCGTCGCAGATCTGTGGTCAATGTCACAACTTTTTCAAACCGAGAAACCCGCAAGGATTCTCGGCCGACGGCTACACATCGCGGGCCGGTGATGACTTGTCCGAGACACGTTTGATCTGGACACATGAACGAACCAAAGATCATCCACAAAGCACTGACTTAGTTCGAGGCTGCTATTGGGACGACGGCACTTGTCGAGTCGGTGGCCGTGAGTTCCTGGGGATGATCGAATCGAAATGCTTCGCCAGCGGGAAGTTAGCCTGCGTGTCTTGCCATTCGATGCACGGCTATACCGAACCCAATGATCAAATGGGAGAAAATATGCATGGCGACCAAGCCTGTTTTCAATGCCATCAAGATTATGCGAAAGACATTCCTGGTCACACGCATCACGCGGCCGATTCCGTTGGCAGCCGGTGCTACAACTGCCACATGCCGCATACGTCTTATGCCCTGTTCAAAGGAATTCGCAGCCACCGTATCGACAGTCCCAACGCCGCAACAAGTGCGGAGACCGGTCGGCCGAACGCTTGCAACCTGTGCCATCAAGAAGAAACGCTTCAGTGGACTTCGGAGAAACTTAAAGAGTGGTATGGTCACCCGGAAACCAAACTCACAACCGAACAACAGCAAACATCGGCCATGCTAACGTGGCTTCTGAGTGGAGACGCCGTCCAGCGTGTGATCAGTGCCTGGCATATGGGGTGGGAACCAGCATTGCAGGCTTCCGGCAAAGAATGGCAAACACGATTCTTGGCCGAGCTACTTGAAGATGATTACGCAACCAACCGCTTTGTTGCTTTCCGGTCGCTTCGGAATCATCCTGGTTTAGGTGACATCAAATACGATTTCACGGCTCCGGTAGCGGATCGAGAAAAGCTCAAACAACGCGTCATCGACTTATGGCAATCTCGCCTTGATCAGCTTTCGGAGAAGCTCAACTCAACAGTGTTATTGGGCGAGCAGCGGAAGCTTGACTTGCAACGAATGCAACAACTGATCGACAAACGCAACAACCGCGCCATCTTCTTACCAGAGTAACTTTCATGTCATTTGTTGACCGCTACGGACGATCGTCGACAGTCTGCCATCGCTTGCCAGCCATGGTCAAGCTCTGGTTAGCGATCAGTATCATCGCGGTTGGAGTGTCGCTGCCCACCGAGTTTTGGCCGCTACAAGGTCTTCTGGCGTGCGTCGTCTTTTGCGGTCTGACGCTGGCGCGCGTTCCGATGTCTTACTTGCTGCGCCGGTTGGCGTTGTTCTTGCCAATGCTGTTTGTCCTTTCGATCTCATTACCGGCGTCGCAAGGTTTCCAAGGCGGTTGGGACATCATGGCAAAGATAATCATCCGCAGTATCGTTGCCTTCACGACAATGCTCTGGCTGATCAATGTCATGCCATTTGATGAACTGTTGGTCTCCCTACGCCGGCTGCGAGTACCGGACATTCTGCTGGCGACACTATCGTTCATGTATCGCTACATTTACGTGCTTTGGGACGAATTGGAAAAACTAACGACAGCTCGTCGTGCTCGTTCCTTTGCAAACGATCGACGTTGGACAAGCTGGCGGACATCGGCCCAAATGATCGGTATGCTCTTGATCCGCGCACTCCAGCGAGCCGAACGAGTCCACGGCGCCATGCTTTCTCGCGGCTGGAATGGCCAAGCGCACTACTTGCCTTCGCAATCAAGGGGAAGGACGCAGCCTTCCTTCAGCGACTCAGGAATCCGCTCTGGCAAAAAGTAGACTTTTGACGTAAGAATCGTAGAATAACAACGAAAAGCACTCAGCTTCACACAAGTGAGAATAACTATGAGTAATCCAGTCCTTCGTGAATCGGTTTTTGAATCTTACGGTACTTACAACGCACCTGCCGTGATGACGGTCGAGGGAGCGGCAACAAAGACCGGTTTCCTACTCTTGTTAGCGGGATGCAGCGCGGCCTTTTCTTGGTCGATGTTGCTACAGAATCCCGCGGCTGCGATGCCCTGGGTGGTTGGCGGAGGCATTAGTGGATTCATTATGGCGGTCATCACTTGCTTCGTGCCTCGATGGTCCGGAGTGACCGCTCCGATGTATGCTCTGCTGAAGGGGTTGTTCCTTGGTGGAATCTCCGCGTTATACAACACCTTTTACGACGGGATTGTTTTTCAAGCGATTTGCCTGACGTTTGGGACGCTCTTCACGCTGCTGACGGCATATCGAACCGGCATGATCAAGGTGACTCAAAAGTTTCGCTTAGGAGTCGTCGCAGCGACCGGCGGCATCATGCTGACTTACGTAGTGATGTTTTTCATGAGAATGTTTATGGGCGGCGTTCCGGACATCTTCTCGAACGGAATCTTCGGCATTGGGTTTAGCGTTGTTATTGTCATTGTCGCGTCACTCAACCTAGTCCTAGATTTTGATGCCATCGACCAAGGCGCACGTTACGGCGCCCCGAAATATGTCGAGTGGTACTGTGCCTTCGGTTTGATGGTCACGCTAGTTTGGCTGTATCTCGAGATTCTTCGGTTGCTGGCTATCTTACAAGCCGGTGACGACTAGCGAAGACTACGGCACTGAAGTCGCAATTGGTGATAGATGGATCGACGCCAATGAAATTCACAAAGATGCATGGTGCGGGGAACGACTATGTTTTCGTCGATTGCTTCGACGAACCGTTACCCGCTAACGCGGCTCTCGTGGCAAAATTGGTGAGCGATCGTCACACCGGCATCGGTTCCGATGGGCTAATATTGATTGCCTCGTCCGAGAATGCCGATGCTCGCATGATCATGCACAACGCCGATGGTACGCTTGCCGAAATGTGTGGCAATGGCATCCGATGCGTCGGCAAGTACCTGTACGATCACGGTCGAGTTCTCAAACAAGAGCTCGAAATCGAAACGGACTCTGGTGTCCTGTCCATCCAACTGGAAACTTACCACGGAAAAGTTCACCAAGCTCGCGTCAACATGGGGACTCCAGTTCTTGAGGCTTCTCGTATCCCGACGTCACTCAATGGCAACCCACCGGTTCTTGTGCCGCTGACGGTAAATGGCAAGCAACTGGAAGTTACATGCGTCTCGATGGGCAACCCGCATTGTGTCCTCTTCTGTGACGAGTTGCTCGATGAAACAATCAATACGTTAGGCCCTTTGATCGAGCAGCATGCCGCGTTTCCTGAACGGATTAATGTCGAGTTCGCGCAACGGATCTCACCGAATGAAGTCAACGTCCGAGTCTGGGAACGCGGCTGTGGAGAGACGCAAGCCTGCGGCACGGGCGCTAGTGCCGTTGCCGTTGCGGGCGTTTTGGCAGGACGAACAAATCGTCAATTAACATGCCACTTATCCGGCGGTACGTTGCAGCTCGAATGGCGGGAATCTGGTGAAGTTTTCATGACCGGCCCGGCGGTTGAAGTCTTCTCCGGCGAGTGGCACTTGCCAAAGGTCGCGTCGGTGGCCGCCTAAGTTGCATCGTTGGAGTCCAGGCTTTAGCCGTACAACCTAAGTCGTCTTCTGCCAAGCCGCCGTAAAGCGTCCACGAAGCGCATCCCAAAGTGCTGCCAGAGTCGTCGCATTCAAGCGGACGAACATCAACTGCACGCCGAAGCATTTGGACTTACGCCCGGTCATCTGGAACCAATATCCGACGACCGCGGAAAGATAAAAGCCAACGTGAAACGCAAGCAGCACGCGGTACAACGGAATCTCATCCAGTGCCAAGTTGGCTCCAGCCAACACCGCCAACAGCAACGGTGACGCCAGCCGCAGGATCTTGTGAGACATGAACTCGAACCAAATCGGGTTCTTCCATGGCAAGATCCAACTCGGATGGTGCAGCAACAATTGAGCACTGCCGGCGATCGTGCGGCGTTTACGAAGGGTTTCCTTAGTCGTCGTTTGAGATGGCGTATCGTAGGCCACGGCATTCGGTTCGAACACGCAGCGGTAGCCTTTCACGACGGCTTGCATTGGAATCACCACGTCATCCAAGATCGTCAAATCGTGGATGCGCTCGAACAACTCTTTCCGAATTCCGTAGATCGCACCTGTCGCCCCGGGCACGGATCGAATTTGGCTCTCGTGTCGACGGATGAATTTCTCGTACTTCCAGTACATGCCAATTCCTTGGCCTACCGTCGTATTTCCCTCCGGTGCGCGGAAGACAAGCTCACCAGAAACGACGCCAACTTTCGGGTCCGAGAAATTCGCGATCAGCTCGCTAATCGAGTTCGCTTCCAGCTCTTGTCGCGAGTCCATCAACACGACGATGTCGGATTGGCATTGCGGCACAACATCGTTCAATACGGCCGGCTTTCCGCGGCGCTCTTCGAAATGAAGCAGCCGCACCCTGTCGTCCAGATAGTTGGCAACGATGTCGGTCGTTCCATCGTTCGAGCAATCCGATGCGACCAAGATTTCGACGATTTGATCAGAGCAATCGGAAGCGATGATCTTGTCAAGCTTTCGGCCAATCACGGCCGCTTCGTTGTAAGCGGAAACGACAACCGAAATGGACTTGGCAAGCGGCCGTTTGTCCACACGCTGACTGCGCAAGCGGGCCAACATCCAAATCAACATGGGATATCCCACGTAGATATGAAACAGCCCCGCAAGGCAAATCCAGAATGTGATTTGAAGAGCTACTTGCATCACTGACATGAGTTTAACTAACTTGTGCCCCCGACAAATCGACCATCTCCTCTTGCGATTCGGCTTCACGAAGCACGCGGCGACGCAACGCGTGGTATCCGTGTTGGCCCAACAGACGCTTGGGAATACTCAATAATCCGCGCCGCAAACGTTCTTTCCGCAAGTCACCTTTGACATAACGTCGAACGTCGTCAATCGTGGTTGTGTTCTTAATCGCAATGCGGCCAATGTTCAAAGAGCCGCGATGGCGAGTGTTGGCGTATGTTTCTGACGTGTAAACGAACCGATAGCCGACGTCCGAAGCGATCTTTCGCACGCGTTCGTCGATGGCTCCGCCAGGGATCGATAACGTATCAACTTCGTAACCGACGGCGTCTTCCAAGTGTGACTTCGAGAAACTCAGTTCTTCACGAATCTCGCTTTCGCTCATGCGATTGAGGAATCGGTGAGTCTTCGCGTGTGATCCGATGGTCATCACGACGGGATCGATTCGCTTCAAATCGTTCAAGGAAACGCAGTGTCGCGAACCGATCAAATCCGTCGTGACAAACAACAGTCCTTGGCATCCATGCGTTTCGAGGATTGGTCCGGCGGTCTCGTAAGAGCCCGCCCAACCGTCGTCGAAAGTTACCTGGACTAGGGTCAACACATCCGGCACATTGACACTCTTTTGCTGGTAAAATCCCGCGATCGCCTTTGTGTCAACGCAGTGTCCGCGCTGACAAACTTCCAGCAAGTGTGCCGAAAATGTCCGTTGGTCAACAAAGTACGCCGTCACCGAAGGACTCAAATCCGAGTACTCCGCGCCGTTCGGCGTCACGTTGTGATACATCAGTGTGATGAATGAATTCATAGTTTCGTTGAAGTGTCGACTTACTTGGTCATTGGGATTTGGTCATTGGTGATTGACTCTGTCCCTGTGATCTCGTCCAACAATCCGGCCAACTGTCCCGTCAAGTTCTTACGCTCGTACTTCGCTGGGTCCCACAAACCGTACTCCGGCGGAAATGTGATGCCCATTGAATGACGTTCGATCTCTAACGCCAGCGAATTGGCGATGCCGATGGGCAGGGCAACCATCGGACTCGCTTCGATGGGAAAGTTCGCTAAAATCGTCGTCCTTGGAGTGACTCAACATGTACGACATCATTGGTGACATTCACGGGCATGCTGCGCGGTTGCAAAGCCTGTTAGAGAAACTTGGCTATGCGCAAGAAAGTGATCAGTGTTATCGCCATGCCACTCGCCAAGTGATTTTTGTAGGCGACTTCATCGACCGAGGGCCACAGATTCGCGAGGTGCTCGAAACAGTCCGCGCGATGGTTGAAGGCGGCTCGGCGCTGACAGTGATGGGCAATCACGAATACAACGCGATCGCGTATTCGATCGAGCGGTTGAACGAGCCGGGCCACTACTTACGCCGGCACAATGAAAAGAACACCGGGCAATACCAGCAAACGTTGAATCAATTGTCGCCCGATGAGCTTGAGGATTGGGTTGGTTGGTTTCGCACGCTGCCGGCGTGGCTTGAGTTAGATGATTTAAGAGTTGTCCACGCCAGTTGGAATCCACCTGCAATGGCGTTGTTTGATGAGGTGCTGCAGCAATACGGCCACTTCACCGACGATTTTATGCACGCGGCATGTGACACTGGATCGGAATTATTCCGAGCAGTCGAAACTGTGTTAAAAGGTGTCGAAGTTCCATTACCTGACGGCGTGACCTTTGCCGACAAAGACGGAAACGTTCGCCATAAGTTCCGCTCGCGATGGTACGCGTCTCCGATTGGTCAGACGGTACGCTCTTATGTGCTGGGGTCAGATAGTGGATTTCCTGATTTGCCGCTCTCGAATCAGGCCATTGCAGCAGCGTGTCCTTACTCCCCTGATGAGATTCCTGTCTTCGTCGGTCACTATTGGTTGAGAGCCGAAAATCCAAGCTTGTTGGCTTCGAATGTTGCCTGTGTCGATTACAGTGTCGCCAAGGGAGGCTTCCTCTGCGCCTACCGTTGGAATGGCGAAGCGAACTTGTCGGATGAAAACTTCGTTACTGTTTAGGCTCGCCCGTGTATGGCTTCGAGCCTCGATCGTTACGACGGGCACATTCCGTCCGTGGATGCGATCCCCGTAGATCTTCCATGAAATGGAGGGATATTACTTTGACTCACTGAGCACTCGACCTAGGTTTCCGTTGCGTAAGCGTTGTGCGGAAATGAGAGGCCGCACGACGATGGGGATTCGGCCTCGAGCCGAATGGGGTTCCGTTCCAATTGGAAAAGAAAAAGGTTGAGACATGAAACAAGCACTGCAAAGCGTCAAGAAGTTCCTGAAATCCGAAGATGGCCCGACCGCTGTTGAATACGCCGTGATGTTGGCGTTGATCGTTACGGTCTGCATCACCGCTTTTGGCCAAATCGGTACCAACACGAACACCAAGTTCCAAGCTGTCCGGGATGCCTTGACCTAAACCCAATCAAGCTTCCGAGACTACGCATCAGCCCGCTTCACCAATTGGTGGAGCGGGCTGTGTTCGTTTAAGCACTCATTAAGTCATCGCGCCAGCCAGTTCCGACCCAGGGAATTCCATCACCATGATCTAGTCGAAGCCGCAGGCTGAGTTGGGCAGCGTGGTGATGAATGTGTCGAATGTTGTAAACGTGCAGCTCCGCGCGAGAGAACTTGATCCAGTCGAAATCGGCAATCGTGTTCAGCGACTCGTCGGTCTCGTTGGCAAGAACGCTTGTCATCTTCTGACGGCAATGCGATAGATAGGCTTCGACGAACGCTTTGTCGTACAAAGCTTGCTGGAGTCCGCCACCGATCTCCTCGTAGTCTCCAAACGTTTCGGCGTGGTTGATGTGAAACTGCTGCTTTCGCAACTCATCCAAGTTCTGTCCAAGGTAGACGTCGGTGAAAAACAATGTGTGAAAAGCTGCTTGGCAAAACTTCAGCGAGGCCACAAACTCGGACCAATGACTATCCGGACATTGCTTGATGCAGAGACCAATCATGCACAAAGCGGCTTCGTACTGATTCGATGTCAGTTGTTTGAATGCGTCCAGCATGTTGATGAGTCCCTTTTGTTATGTCTGCACGTTTGCAACCGACTCGCTTGCTAAGTCACGCAACACTTCGTCATCGATTGGAGTCCCCTTCGGCACGCTCTTGATGGCGTTCAAGACTTCAAGCACTTCATCGTCCGTGGCCTGAAGGCCAAGTTCCTCCAACCGATGAGCCACCGCGCGTCGGCCGCTGTGTCGACCAATGACCAACTTGATGCCTTCCGCGCCGACTTGCTCGGGGCGGAAAGGCAAATAGGTGTCCGGATTCTTCAACAGTCCGTCTTGGTGGATCCCGGCCTCGGTTGCAAAGATATTTGCGCCGGCGACAGGCTTGTTGGGAGCCAGCGGAATTCCAGTCAATTCGGAAACTAACTCGCAAATTGGTGAGAGCTTCGTGGTGTCGACCTTTGCCGTGACTCCAAACTGGTCCTGATGCAATGTCAGGGCGATGGCGACCTCCTCCAACGATGCGTTTCCGGCTCGCTCACCAATTCCGTTGACTGTGCACTGCACGACGTTGGCACCTTCGTCGATTCCCGCCAGCGTGTTCGCAACCGCAAGCCCCAAATCGTTGTGCATGTGAACTGCCAAAAGAGCGCGATCGACGTTCGGCACGTTGTCTTGAATGTGCCGAATGTACTCGCGAACCTTCTCCGGAGTCAGCAGGCCCACGGTGTCTGGAAAACCGATTGTCGTCGCACCTGCATCAATGGCTGCCTTGTAACATTGGGTAATATATTCAAATTCGGTCCTGCTGGCATCTTCAGGGCTGAAGGCGACAATCTCAAATTTCGAGGCTGCGTAGGAAACCGTATCCTCAATTAAGTCAAGGACTTCCGACTCGGACTTTTGCAGTTTGTCGCGACGGTGCAGCGGACTCGTTCCGCAAAACAGGCTGACTCCCCGTTTGTGTGTTGGATTTCCATCTAGTGCCTCGTCAGCAGCGTCGACGTCGCCTTTTACTGTGCGGCACAAGGCCGTCAAAACGGGCTTTTTCACCACGCCAATCATCTTGCGGATGGCAATCACGTCGGCCTCTGATGACGCGGGAAATCCACAATCGAGCGAGTGAACTCCGGCTGCTTCCAGAGCTTGGGCGATCCGAAGTTTGTCGTCGGGGTCAAGCGTCGCTCCCGGCATTTGCTCGCCATCGCGAAGCGTCGTGTCGCTAAACAGGATTGTTCCCGATCGGCGGTGGTGATTAATGATCGCTCGCTTCACTGTTCCGCGAACAGACCGCTCGACGCGATTGAAAAGTCCCATGAAGTGTACCCAAAAAGATTGCTGTTAACGCGATCTGGCAAGCCCACTAGAATCCCGCCCCACGGAATCAATCCGTACCGATCTTCAATGGGCCCCAATAAACCATTACGAGGTGAATGCCATGGACGGCAAGTCTCGAACGTATTTGGCCATTCTTGTCATCTTCTTTTCCGCGACTGGTCAAGGAGACGCGGCGACTCCCACGGTCGAGCAAACCATGCAGCTCCGGCCCATCCACAGGGGGATCGAATACGAAACGCCGAAGTCGTCCGAGTGGCCTCAATGTCGCGTCGAAGGTGAACGCACCGGAAAAGGTTCTGGTTGGGTCGTGTTAGGTCCAACTGGGCAAGTTCTCAGACGCTTCAAGGACACAAACGGAGACAACATTGTCGACCAATGGTGTTACTACAATCGCGGAGTTGAAGTGTATCGCGACTCCGACAGTAACTACAACAATAAGGTTGATCAATCTCGGTGGTTGAACACGGGAGGCTCGAAGTGGGCCATCGACAGCAACGAAGATGGCCGCATCGATTCTTGGAAAACGCTTTCTGCTGAAGAGGCTACTCAGGTTGCCGTTACCGCATTGCTGAACAACGACTCTGCAGCGCTGGCGAAGGTGCTGGTTTCCGAAGCCGATATTCAATCATTGGGCATCGAAAAGAAACGCGCGGGAAAACTGCTTGAATCGACCAGTGATCTCTCGGGCAAGATGCGCGCGGCATTATCGCGCACGCGCAAATTGACTCGCAGCAGTAAATGGCTCAGATTTGACGCGACTAAACCAGGCGTCATCCCCGCCGACCTGAAACGCGCTAACAAAGACCTGCATGTCTACGAAAACGTGATGACGATCGTTGCCACGGGCAACGAAACCACATTCGTGCAGATTGGCGAGATGGTGCGTGTGGGCGACACCTGGAAGTTGACGCAGGTACCCCAGCCGCTCGAAGGTAATGATGTTCCGGTCACCGAGTGGGGGCCGTTGATGCAACCTGATCTGAACGTGCCGCAAGCGACCGTTCAAACACAGTTGCCCGGTTCGTTGTCTCCCGAACAACAAAAGCTACTGGAACAATTGGAGCAGCTTGATAAGCGAAGCCCTCAGCCTGCTGATGGGCAAGCCGCATTTGCGCAATACAACTCGAAGCGCGCAGATGTCTTGAACAAGCTGATCAGCCTATCCAAGACCGATGCTGAACGGGAACGTTGGACTCGGCAAATGATCGATGGTCTGTCGTTGATCATCCAAACTGGTGGTAATGCCGAAACGTTGACTCGGCTGAAAGGAATAGAATCCGACTTGCGCCGAGGTGCTCCGCGTTCAAAGCTGACTGCCTACGCCGTATACCGCCGCATGTTTGCAGATTACATCATCGCATCGCGCACGGCCACCAGCGTCCAACAACCCAAAGTCCAAGAGAAGTGGTATGCCGATTTAGCCACGTATATCGAAAGCTATCCACAAGGCGAGGAAGTCCCGGAAGCGATGATGCAACTGGCCATTGCCCAAGAATTCATGGGCAAGATCCCCGAAGCGAAGCAGTGGTATTCGCGGCTTGCCAGCGAGCACGGAAAGACTCAACACGGCCGCAAAGCAGCCGGTGCCTTACGTCGTATCGGATTGCCTGGCAAAACATTGGAGTTGTCTGGTCCCAGTCTCGACGGAGGCGGCGCAATTGACCTTAAACGCCTTCGTGGCCGTGTTGTTTTGGTCTACTTCTGGTCGACTTGGTGTCGTCCTTGTACAGAAGATTTGCCCCAAATTCTCAATCTGTATGCACAACATCGGAATCAGGGTTTTGAGATTGTCGGCATCAACCTGGACAACACGAAAGAACCAGTGCGTCCATTCTTGACTCAACAACGAGTAGGCTGGCCACAAATCTTTCACCCGGGTGGTCTAGAGAGCACGTTGTCAATCGACTTTGGCATCATGACACTGCCAACAATGTTCTTGGTCGACAAACGGGGCATCGTTGTGAACCGGAATATTACGGTCGCTGACCTCAAGCGGGACTTGCCTGAGTTGCTGAAAAAGTAGCCTGCGAAGATGCTACATCGCAAACGTAAAGAAGCCCGGCTCTTCGCAAAAGCCGGGCTTCTTTTGTGGTTGTGCCAAATTGCCAGACGCAAGACACCAAGCTCTAGCGAGCGTAGCTAGGCGGCTTCTTTCAACGATGCATCGATAACATCCGGCGATTCCGTTTCATCAGATGTCGGCGGCGAGTCCATCTTCTCAGCTAAGGTCTGTTGAAACGCAGCCGATCGAGTGATCAGCACTCGCCCACTGGCGATCAGAATAAGTGTGGTACACCAGGTCAACGAACCATAAGCAAGCAGCGTGTTGCCCATCGGCCGTCCGACGATGTCTTTCGCTGCGAGGCCTCCCAAACAAAAGGCGATTGCCAGGCAAGCCGCAACGAAGTGATCACGACGGCGATAAAGATAGTCCGCGACACAAAACGCGATCGGTGCGACCAACGTGCAAAAGTGTTGTTTACTACTCATGGGCGAGAGAAGCAGCATTGCCGCCAGCACGGTACCGCCTTGTCCCAGCCGGAAGAACGCTAACTCATCGCCGTTCATGTTCTTTGTGTGACTTGGCCAAGTGACATAGGCCAACAACAACAGAACGCCGCCTTGTAAACAAAGCGTACATCTTCGGATGGCGTCAGGGGAAAGTGACGCGATGCTGACGTCGAAATGATGATCCAAGAAGTCCTCTTCGGCGATTGGCGTTCCGAGCCTGTGAACCGTCCCAGCCAGGCTTTGATTTAACAGATTCCAAGAAACCCAAGCGTGCTCGTTGTGAGCCGCCTTGCCAACGCCGACGTTGCGAACAAACGTGTTGAACCAAACTTCGCCCCAGATACGGTTGTCTTGTCGAGGGTAGAGCACATCTGGCAACAAGGTCGCGGCTGCAATTGCCACCAACATGGAAACGACGGCCACGACGCGGCGCTGTGAAATCAGAACTGGCAAGAACAACGCAGGCGTCGCTTTACAGGCCGCCGCGATTCCCGCCCAAGCTCCCGTCTGTTTGTCGCGGTCCATCCCCCAATACCAAATGGCCACTAATGAGCACATAAAAACAACGAGGTCATGGCCTTGATACTCGATCGGTGAGATCAGAAACCTTGCCCCTAACAATGCGGTCGCCGTAAAGAAAACCCACTTCGGTGGGCTCAACGAAGATTGCAACCAGTTCAGCTTACCTGTAACAACAGGCCAAACGCGCATCATCACCATGTAGGTGACTCCGCCGGCCAGCAAGATGTTGGTGAAGTACCAGATGCCTCGACGTACGGATTCTTCGAACGGCAGCAATGGCACAAACAGCAAGCTAAAAAACGGCGGGTAAGTGAACGCTTTGATCTCGTCGCCGCGGTAGACTTCTTCGCCGTCGGCGAGTCTTTGAGAGCCCGTGTGATAATAGTCTTGGTCGCCGTGATGTTTTCGGGCGGACACTAAACAGGTGGCGACAATGATGGCCACGCCAATGTATCCGACAACCCAGCACTGCCGCAAAATGGTGAGCGCACTCTTGTCGGGAGACAACCGATCCATGGTTCAATCCTGCTGAAAACCTTGTCCATTAGGCCGTAGATTCTCCACAAGCCCGGTTGCATCAATAGGTTGCGGGTTAGGGAGGCGCGAGAGATTGTAGGTATTGGCAGTTTTCCAAGCAAGAGCGATTGATAATCGAAGGCCAACGGCGAAGAGAATTGTCATTAGTTATTTCTCATTGGCCATATCAAAGAAACAAAAAAGCCGGTTTGCGTTGTGCAAACCGGCTTTTTTGAAGGAACTTGCTTCCAGCGAGTCACTAGATCACTTCGGTGACGCCAGGAACTGGAATCGGATAGGCACCGTTCTCGTCGGGGACGGTTGGTGGCTCGGCGTCGAATGAGAAGTCTTCTGGCATGATCGACTTCTCTGAGTTGATCGCGGCATCCCATTTGACGGGCTTGCCCGAGTAAACAGCCATGCGGCCCATGATTGACGTCATCGTGCTCTTGGCACCGTACTCGCCTTCGTTGTAAGGCTCGTTGGCACGGATGGCTGCAAACAGATCGTCGTGCTCGGTTTGGTACGGGTTGTTCTTCTCGCCACGATAACGCCACTTGTCATCACCGGAAACGATTTGGGCGCCGCCGATGTTCGAGTAGCCTTTCGAGCCGTGAGCGTGTTCGCTAACGCTGTTGAAGCAGTTTCGGATGTGTCGGCATTCGCTGAACATGTAGCTGCCATCGGCGTACTTGTACTGAACGGCGAAGTGATCGAAGATTTCGCCGTACTTGGGATCGGTGCGGACTTGGCGACCGCCCATGCCGATACACTCGACGGGATAGTCATCCTTCAGCCAGTTGCAAACGTCGATGTTGTGAATGTGTTGCTCGGTGATGTGATCGCCACACAACCAGTTGTAGTAGTACCAGTTTCGCATTTGGTACTCCATCTCGGTGCGGCACTCTTCACGACTCTTGCGAGGATCCCAAACTCCACCGCTATTCCAATAGGCTCGCATAGCAACGATGTCGCCGATCGCGCCATCCTTGAGCCGTTTCATGGTTTCCAGGTAAGTGTATTGGTGGTGGCGCTGCAAACCGACGCCGACCTTGAGATCTTTCTTCTTCGCTTCTTCGACAGCCGCCAAGACTTTGCGAACGCCCGCGGCGTCGGTGGCAACTGGTTTTTCCATGAAGACGTGCTTGCCAGCATCAATGGCTGCCTCGAAGTGAATCGGTCGGAATCCGGGCGGCGTCGCCAGGATAATCAGATCGATGTCGTCGTTCGCCAACATTTCCTTGTAAGCATCGAAGCCGATGTACTTACGATCGTCGGCGACTTTGATTCGGTCCGGATTCGAGTTGGCGAGGTTCTTCTTGATGGCCTTCAATCCATCATCCAACCGATCCGTGAACGCATCGGCCATCGAGACAAGTTCCACGGGACCTTCGGTGGAAAGTGCTTGCGAGGCAGCGCCACGACCACGCCCGCCGCAGCCGATCAAGCCAACTCGGATGGTTTCGTCATTGGCGGCGAACGCACCAGCGTTGACGCCCAAAGTTGCCGCAGCGCCAATTGCGGCACCGCTTGTCTTTAAGAAACTGCGTCGTGTCGTGTTGTCGGACATGAATGATCTCCGTGGTAAATAAAGCGATGATTTCCTGTTTACAGCGTAATTGAGTAACTCTTGAAGAAGCCCGGATTTTTGAAAAGCCGGGCTTCTAAATCGGTAGTTTCAGAAACTTAGTCTCTTTCCTTCTTAACGTTGTCAGGAACTAAGTCGTACTTCTTCTGATTTTCTTTCGAGGTAGGTTTCAGCGGACGCAGCAATCGAAACCCGACGTGCAAGGCGTCCGTGTGATACCAAATACTCTTGGGAATCTGTGGGTCTTGGATTTTCCAATCTTCGTTCGAGGGATGTCTCGCCGCACTACGAAGGCCTTCGGGGTCGTCATCCCATGAGCCACCACGAACGACTCGCGGATAAAGCGTCTTTGGCACGAGCAAAGCGTCCAAGATGCCGATCCCGCTCTTTAACGTCGAGTAGTGTTTCTCGCTGTGTTGGTCCAGGACCCATTCCGATACGTTGCCATGCATGTCGTAGAGACCCCATGGATTCGGCTTCTTCTTGCCGACTTTGTGGTAAGCGTCGTCAGCGTTCTCGTAATGCCAAGCGTAGTCGTCCAGTTTCGATGGATCGTCACCGAATGAGTAAGCGGTGGTCGTGCCAGCTCGGCAAGCGTATTCCCACTCAGCTTCTGTGGGCAGTCGATAGAAGTGACCAGTCTTCTCTGAAAGCCAGCGGCAGTACATCTTGGCTGCCAACTGAGTCATACAGATCGCCGGGTACTCGTCGTGACCCATGTCGAACGTCATGTCAGTGTAAGGCTTCGTTGGACGGCTGACGGCGTCGGCTTTCTCGTCCAAGGGGGTCGCTTTCTTGCCGATCAGCTTGCGACGTTGGATGTCCAAGTTAAAACTCCAAACATCGTACTCGTCCCAGGTGACTTCATACTTGCCCATCCAAAACGGCTCGATGTTGACCTCGACTTGAGGCCCTTCGTCGTCGCTGCGATCCTCTTCGCTCTTGGGGCTGCCCATCTTGAATTTGCCGCCAGGAATGGGCACCATCTCGAACGAGACAGACGTGCCCGGAATTTTTTCCTTATAGGCCTTCATTTCGGCCTTGCCTTTTGCTTTGGCAGTTTTCTCGGCCGATTGAAGATTGGAATTGGCAACCAGCGCTACGGATGCGATGATAAGAAAGCACGTGATCGCCTTCAAAAGACGGAAGTTTGCGGTCGAGGTCCGAATCCCACGGCAATTACATTTGGTTGGAAACATGCGCAGAATCATTCAATCTAGAGTTTGCTTGTGGCTGACTAGCTTCTTACTGAGTGCGACGGTTGGCTTCAGTTCTGAGCGTCCGTGCGAGAATGAATCGGGTCCGGCGTCAAAAAACGCCAAAGGTGACCAGAATAAACAACCATTGGTTGAGCTAAGCCGATTCGAGTTCACTGAAGTCCACATGGGGACTCAATTCAAACTGACAGTATACGCCGAGAAGAAATCAATCGCAAACAAGGCAGCCGCTTCCGCATATGCACGCATCAAGGAACTCAATTCCATTCTCAGCGACTACGACCCCGAAAGCGAGCTGATGAGTCTTTGCCGCAACTCGCAACCAGACCAGCCAGTGAAGGTCAGCAAAGAGCTATTCACCGTGCTCAAAGAGTCTCAACGAATTTCGAAGCTGTCGGCAGGAGCCTTCGACGTCAGCGTTGGTCCGGTCGTCAAGCTTTGGCGGCGCAGTCGTCGGCAGAAGAAATTGCCAATGGACGAGCGGCTTGCTGAAGCACGCGGTTTGGTTGATTACCGCAAAATCCAACTTGACGAGGATTCGCAAACTGTGGAACTGATGAAACCAGGCATGCGACTCGACCTGGGCGGCATTGCCAAGGGCTATGCGGGTGACGAAGCACTGTCTGTGCTGCGGAAGCACGGAATTCGCAGCGCGTTAATTGATGCCGGGGGAGACATCGTTGCCGGTGATCCGCCGCCCGGATCGAGTGCTTGGCAGATCAGCATCGAGGCCGCGGACTCGAACAAGAAAGCCACTCGCAACATCTATCTGGCGAACGCAGCCGTCGCGACATCTGGCGATGCTTATCAATATGTCGAGATCAACGGTACGCGTTATTCTCACATCGTTGACCCGCACACTGGGCTCGGCCTGACAGATCGCAGTAGCGTTACCGTCATCGCGAAAACGGGAATGGAAGCCGACGCACTGGCATCCACTGTGAGTGTGCTTGGACCGACCAAAGCTGTGATGTGGGCAAGTTTCCCCGGCATTCCGCGCGTGAGTGCGTTAATCGTCGCCATGCGCGACGGCTTGCCAAAGCACGTTACAACTGGCGCTTTCGCTCAATACTTCGACCGACCTGGATCGAAGGACACTCGCAAAGATCTCAACAAACTGTATGGTAAGGGACGTCGCTTGAAACAAAGGTAAGCACAAGGCATTACTTTGATGCAATCAAAACTCTCACGACGTTCGTTCTTACAATCAACCGCCGCGATTTCCTTTCCTACCATCGTCTCCGCAACAGCCCTTGGCGGAAATGCGAAAGCGGCCGCCAACTCAAGGATTCAAGTTGGTGTCATCGGCTTAGGATCTCGCGGATTCAATCTCGTTGACGAGTGTCTCAAGCTGGACGATGTTCAAATCGTAGCCCTGTGCGATGTTGATCCGTTCCATCATCGAGATCGACCGTGGGGAACGGGGCCTGCGTATGGTTTGAAGCCAGGATTGCAACGTGTTAGTCGCGCGTATGCCAAAAACAAGTCGGGAAAAGCAGCCAGCGGGATTCAGACAACAAGCGACTTTCGAGAAATCTGCGAACGCAAGGATATCGACGCAGTGGTTGTTGCGACGCCCGACCATTGGCATGCCCTCTGCACAATAACCGCGTTAAAGAATGGAAAAGATGTTTATTGCGAAAAGCCGGTGACGCATTTATTCCGAGAAGGCCAATTGGTTATCGAGGAAGTCGCACGACAGAAAGCCGTCTTTCAAACGGGCTCTCAACAGAGATCAGCGAATGAATTCCGCCAAGCCGTCGAGGTTGTACGCAACGGCCACCTAGGAAAAGTCACCCGCGTCGAAGTAGGATTGCCTCCGGGTTACGAAAAGCCGATGGGCGACGCCAGCGTGACGTCGCCTCCAGAACACATTGATTACGATCTCTGGTGTGGACCTTCGCCCGCACTTCCATATATGAGAGCTCGCCATCATCGCTGGTGGCGAGGCCATCGTGCATACGGCGGCGGTGTCTTAATGGACTGGATCGGGCATCACAACGACATCGCACACTGGGCACTCGACGTAGATCGCTCTGGTCCCACTCGTGTGGAAGCCGTGAATTGGACAAAGCCGAACACGGACGTTTACGACACTCCCCATCACTATGAAATCCACAGCCAATATCCCGGCGATGTGATCATTTCCATCTCGAGCCGCCATAAACAAGGTGTGAAGTTCATTGGTGACGAGGGCTGGCTTTATGTGACAAGGGGACGGATGAACGCGACCAACAAAGCTTGGACAAAACTCAACTTCGATGCTGGGAGCGTCAAGGTCGCTCGCTCACCGGGACACATGAAAGACTTCGTCAACTGCATGCGGTCTCGGAAAAAATGCATTTGTCCCGCCGAGATTGCTCATCGATCCATCACACCTGGGCACTTGGGCTTCGTTTCCAATGCGCTTTCACGCGTGCTGCAATGGGACGCGGATCAAGAGAAGGTCGTCGGTGATGACGCGGCCAACCAATTGCTATCAAAGATCAAGTATCGCGAACCATGGACGCTTGATGTCTAACTCTCGCGAACCATGATGACATTCGAGTTCTCAGCAGGAAATGCCTCCCGTTGACTGCATGGCTGCAAATCTTTCCTAGGGCACGCAAGTCGTTCATGGCGAAATTTTTCGCTGACTTGCGCACGTGCGAAAACCGTTGCATTCTTCGAGACTCATTTCGTTGTGGTCAAAGGACTTCAATCAAGCCCCAACGATCGTCGCGGCCGATTGGCATGTTGATTGCCTAGTAGAGTCGTGATTCATTGCGCGAATGTTGCGTAACGGATCGCAATCTATGGGGCAAACAATGAACGTAGTTCAAATACCGCGGCGATTCGTGACATCCGATTGGGGGGACTGAGACTGTTGTCTTGGAGACCCTGCAAGCGGTTGCTGATGTTTGGGCATCAGACTGAGATTCTCTGTCCGTCGGCGTTGGCTGATTGTGATGAAGAGCAAATCGGTGGCGTTAATGTGCGGCGGTCTCCGTATTTTTATCCGTACTTGGACTCAATGACGAGTCGAAGAATCTGATGGATATGCGGGGTGGGAATCTTTTCTCGTTTCACTTGTGGCGAAAGCTGCAGTCTTACCCCGAGCTGGATTTGATTCATCTGCATACCAGCAAGCGGCTCGGTGGCATCGCTCGGAATGTGGCTCAGAATCGTGGGATTCCTTATGTCGTGTCTTTGCACGGCGGCTTAAATGACGTGCCTGCCGAGGAAGCTCGCGCGTGGACTCAGCCGACGACCGGCACGATCGAGTGGGGCAAGGCGCTCGGCTGGTGGGTTGGCTCGCGGCGAGTAATGGATGACGCGGCGGCTATTCTCTGCGTCGGACAGCGCGAATGCGAACTGACGCAAGAACGCTATCCCGATAAGCGCGTGCTGCATTTGCCCAATGGAGTCGATCTGGCCAAGTTCGAGAAGGGCGACGGTGTAGAATTTCGAAAAAAGTACAATATCCCCGAAGACCGCTTCTTGGCCGCGACGATCGCTCGGATCGATCCGCAGAAAAATCAGAAGCTGGCCGTTGAGGCTCTCGATCGATTGCTGAAGACGTCGGACTCGAAGACACATCTACTGTTAATCGGCCACGTCACTAACGACGGCTATCACGCGGAACTCAACAAGCTCATTAAAGAACGCGGCTGCGAAGATCGAGTGACCTTGATCACGGGACTCGACCCCAGCAGTGATGATCTGATCAACGCCTATCACGCAGCGGACCTGTTCGTCTTGCCGTCGAATCACGAACCGTTCGGAATTGTGATCTTGGAAGCTTGGGCGGCAGGGTTGCCCGTGGTGGCGACGGATGTTGGCGGAGCCTCGTCGCTCGTTGATGACGGCGAAGACGGTTTGCTGGTCCAATCGAAAGACGACGAAGGGTTGGCGCGAGTGATTGGTGAGTTGAAACGTTCGCGCGAACGTCGCAACCAGTTGGCGGCACGCGGCTTCTTGAAGGCTCGCGATGAATACAGTTGGGACCGGTAACACAACGTCTCATTTCGATCTATGAGGAGGTGCGTCATGAACATGCAGTGTGTTGGTGAATTCGAACAACAAAACGTCGAGACGCCCGAAGCCATCGAAACAAACAACGGCGGCGGCTCCGATCTGCACGTCTTGTGGATTCCTGATGTCCCCGACTTTGCTGGCGGTGCCGAAGGCTACATGTTCAACGCGGCTCGGCTGCTACGCGAGCGCGGAGTGCGGTCGACGCTGATGTACGATGTGAATCAATCGACGTCGACGCCGTTCTTGCAAGGATTCGACCAGAGTTTTCCGATCGTCGACCTCGAATACCAAATCGCCGAGATCGCGCCGGACGTTTGTTATGTGCAACGGATTCATGACACCAACTTGATCACTCGGTTGGACAACGTTGACGTCCCGGTCTTGCGATTCATCCACGATCATAAATTGTTCTGTCTGCGCGAGCACAAGTACACGACGATCGGCAGTCAAACTTGCACGCAAACGATGGGTTTGAACTGCTATTCGTGTCTTGGTTTTGTTGGTCGTTCGGAAAGTTGGCCAGGGATTTCATTGCAGACGTTAAGTCTGCTGCAGAAACAACAAGACGCGAACAAACTGAAATCGTTCGAACCGATACTGGATTACATCTCGACCTGCGAAACCGTGCACATGAGCGAATCGGTCGGCCTGTGGCAAGACCGCATCATGTCACAAGCGGGGCCTCGGGTTGAGGTGCCGCAGTCAGAGTTGATCCTTGTTTGAGAATAGAAACCCGACGCGTGAGGGAGGGACGCTCACGCGTGTTTGTAATCGATAATTGTTGTCCGCGAATACGTGTGCGCATCCCTCGCTCA
>PBMZ01000123.1 GCA_002722955.1 Planctomycetaceae bacterium
GAAAAAAGCGTTCAACATTCAATCGGAATCGCAAAAGATGCGAGATCGATACGGAATGACATCCATCGGCCAGTGCTCATTGCTCGCGCGACGTTTGGTCGAGGCCGGTTGCCGTTTTATCGGTATCGATCACGGAAGCTGGGACACTCACTTCGACAACTTCACCAGCCATGAAAAGGCGTTAGTGCCGCCAACAGACCGCGCTCTGAGTGCTTTGATCACCGACCTGGATGACCGCGGCATGCTGGACGAGACGCTCATTATCATGATGGGCGAGATGGGACGCACTCCGCGAATCAACGGAAACTCGGGACGCGACCACTGGGCGCAGTGCCAAACCGTCATCTTCGCCGGCGGCGGCACAAAGCCCGGCATCGTCGTTGGTGCCTCGGACAAGACGGCCAGTTATCCAACAACGACACCGTACGGAATCCACGACTTGCACCGCACGATGTTCTCCTTGATGGGCATCGACTGCGACAAGACGTACGCAACACCACTTGGTCGGCCCGTGCCAATCGTCAAAGGCGGTCACGTCGTCGACGAACTGCTAGCGTAAGCCAATCTTCATTTCGCCCCAAACACATAGGCAAGAATCGTTGCGCGCCCGGTCTTCTCAGTTGGGGATCGAACCGCTCGCCACAATCGGCAACCCACAAATTCGGCATTGCCAGCGTATGTTTATGTGACCCGCGTGGGCTGCTATGCTTCACATCGTTGAGTGGGGATTCCGTAAAACTCATATGGATGCAGAATGTCGTTACTCATACAAGATTTGAAGAAGAGCTATGTCGAGCCGGACGGCTCGGAGCTGCCGATTTTGAATATCGAACGCTTCGAGATTCCCTCGGCCGAGCAAGTCGTGCTTGTGGGCTCCAGCGGTGGCGGCAAGACCACGTTGCTAAACGTAATCTCGGGAATCACTAGTCCCGATGAAGGCATCGTTGCCATCGACAATCACAACATCGCCAACATGTCCGAGGTTGTCAGAGACCGCTTTCGGGCAGAGAAAATCGGTTACGTTTTTCAAACGTTCAACTTGCTGCCAGCCTTTGACGCATTGGAAAACGTACTGCTTGGCATGAGTTTTTCGGGTAAAGGCAACGATCGCAAGCGGGCGGCTGAACTGTTGGACCGGGTTGGGCTGAGCCACCGTTTGAATCATCGGCCAGGTCAACTTTCCGTCGGCGAGCAACAACGTGTCGCCGTCGCGCGAGCATTGGCGAATCAGCCGTCGTTGTTACTTGCGGACGAACCGACCGCTAACGTTGATGTCGCCAACCAAGACACGATTTTGGGGCTGATTCGTGACGCTTGCACAGAGAACAACGTGTCGTTGCTGCTGGTGACTCACTCGCAAGACGTCGCTTCGCAATTCGATCGAGTGGAAACGCTGAGCGACTTCAACAAGCCGCAAAAACAAGAGGGAGAAACCGAATGAACCTGCTGGCGATTGCATCAAAAAGCATCCGTCAACGGTCGCTCGCATCATCGTTGACGGCACTCAGTGTGGCTCTGGGCGTGACGTTAATGGTCACCGTCTTGGTGATTCATGGCGTCGTGCAAGAAATGTTCAGCCAAAGTTCCGCAGGCTACGACTTAATCGTCGGTGCCAAAGGCAGCAAGCTGCAGCTTGTCCTGAACACGATTTATCGGGTTAGCCAGCCGATTGAGAATTTACCGTACCAGTATTACGAAGAGGTCAAAGAGGACAAACGGGTGAAGCTGGCGATCCCTATGGCCTTGGGCGACACGACCGAAGAAGGCGGCTTCCCGATCGTTGGGACGTTGCCCCACTACTTTGCTCAGTCGTATTCCTACGGGAAAAAGTTCCGCATCCGTGGCCAAGTCATGCAGGGCAAGTGGCACGCTGTCATTGGTGCCTCGGTCGCTCGACAAAACAATTGGGATATCGGTACGAAGATCAAACTTGTCCACGGTGGAATGGATGATCACGTGCACGACGAAGAATTCGAAGTCGTCGGCGTTTTGGCGCCAACGGGAACACCGAACGATAAGACCGTGTTTGCTCACCTAAGTGGTTTTTATTTGATGGATGGCCACGACAAACCGATGGGCGAAGCACTAGACCGCCTGAAGCTGTTCTATCCCGAAGAGTACGGCAACATGACGGTGCAACAACTCGAAGAAAAACTGAAAATGGAAGATGAAGCGTCGCACGAAGGCGAGACTGAAGAAGAGCACGCCGCACATGCAGGGCACGCTCACGCACACTCATTGCCCGACGAATTAAAGGAAGTCACCGCCATCCTGGTCGTCATGAAAGGTGACACGATTGGACAGCAGACCCTCCGCAGCGCAAAGTTTTCAGCCGAACTGAGCGAGGGCGTGAAGGCTCAGGCAGTCAATCCAGCGTATGAAATCAGTTGGTTGATGCAAAATATCGTGGGTAACGTTCGCACGATAATGATCGTGTTGACAGCGATGATCATCGTCGTTTCTGGCATCAGCATCTTTGTGAGCATTTACAATTCGATGGCTGATCGCCGCAAAGAGATTGCCATCATGCGAGCCCTCGGAGCACGCCGCCAAACGGTGTTCTCGATCATTTTGGCCGAGTCGATTGTGTTGTGTACGCTGGGCGGACTGGTCGGTTTCGTGCTTGGTCATGGCATGGTGTTCATCGCCTCGCCGATCGTCGAATCTCAAAGTGGCTTCATTTTGGATCCGATGAAGTTCGAGCCGATTGAGTTGGTGCTCTTGCCGTCACTGATTGCTTTGGCATCACTTGTTGGATTCATTCCGGGGATGACGGCTTATCGAACCGACGTCGCCAAAACGCTTGGCGGGTAACGCGTCGTCGGGCGTTAAACGAAAGACAGTCCACTACACCAACTGCGCATAGAAAAAGGCCTGATCGCTCAATTGCGATCAGGCCTTTTGTTTTGTTGGAAAGACTGAACTTTAGAGTTCAATCGTTGTTGGCTCGGCAACTTGTCGGTAGCCGAGGCTGCAGATGACTTCCAAGACCTCGCTCCAGGTCGGGAATTGGCGACCGCTACGCCGTTTGTAGTCGTCCATCGCTCGCATGAACTCAACTTCGGCAGTTCCGTAATCACGTTCGCACGTGGTGGGATCAATCTGGCGTCGTCGTTCGACTTTGCGGCGACCTTCTGTACGCTTTTCGTCGCGATCGAAGTTTTCGACTTCGTCAATTCGGCGATCTTGTTCACGGCGGTCATTTCGACGTCGATCGACGACCAATTCCGGTATGATTGTTTGTTCTAACAGAGTTGTCATAATTCAAACCTTTGAGGGATTTGTTGCCGGCTCGCCACAATCTTGACTAGTTTTGATAATGCCGGACCACCGGGGCTGAGAAATTATGCAATCGGAATCATCGGATGAGAAATTTTGCGTTTCAGAAAACGCAGAGAAGATTGGCAAGAGATTCGGATCACACGATTAAGCCGGTTGTGATGATTGCCAATTAAATGAATTGCAGTTTGCACCACCCAAGCCCACAATGACTCGATGAAATCTGTAATGGCGGAAATCGGAACAGCAGTTCCGCAGCTTCGAGGTTCTCAAGTCGAGATTGTCGAACTGTCCAAGGCAATCTCGACCTTCGGCGGTAAATCGGATCGTTTTCTCAATGGAATCCATGCTCGCAGCGGTGTCGACTTTCGGCATAGCGTTTTGTTCGATACGCCCTCGGCACCAATAATGTCTCGGCAGTCCTTTTATGCGTCCGCGGAAGACGAAAACGATCGCGGGCCAACTACTGCCGAGCGAATGAGGTCCTACAAACAGCACGCGTCCGCGCTGGCAATTCAATCCTCAGCAGCAGCACTGGCAAGTAACCAGCTCGCCGCGAATGAGATCGACCACCTTGTCACGGTATCATGCACAGGCTTCGCCGCACCTGGTGTCGACTTGTCGATCATTCAGGCATTGGAGCTGCCGCCTTCGGTGACGCGAACGAATATCGGCTTCATGGGTTGCCACGCCGCATTGAATGCGTTGCGAGTTGGGTCATCGCTCGTCGAATCAAAGGGCGGAAATGTTTTAGTCAGCGCCACGGAACTCTGTAGCTTGCACCTGCAATACGGTGCCGAGGGTGATCAGGCGATTGCGAACTTGTTGTTTGCGGATGGATCAGCAGCCGTAGTCTTGAGACAGAAATCCGCTGCAGCCAACAGCGCATGGCCGATTCGCTCAAGCTCTTCCACAGCTATCCCAAATACGTCCGAGCACATGAGTTGGCGAATTGGTGATCATGGATTCGAGATGACGTTGTCAGCGTCCGTTCCATCGATCATCTATGAATCAGTTCTGCCATGGCTTCAAGATTGGCTTGGACAACACAATCTCACTCCCAAAGACATCGAATCCTGGGCGATTCACCCTGGCGGTCCGAAGGTCATTTCCGCCTTCGCAGAAGCCGTTGGACTCGACGATGCAAAAACCGAGGCGTCACGCGACGTGCTTCGGCAGTATGGCAACATGTCCTCGCCAACCGTGCTCTTTGTTGTTGACCGACTTCGAGCCACTGGTGCCAAGTTGCCTTGCGTGGCCATCGCATTCGGCCCTGGTTTGGCCATCGAGGCGACTCTGTTTGCCTAATGGACGAAGGTGGTGTTCAATTCCGGCGCGCTGTTGGGCCGAGTTGTAGCGAATTGCTAGAGTGACTCAAGCTGCGACAGTCTGCAGCACAACATCAACAGTGCAGAAAGTTGTTATGCAAAAACGACTTACGCCAACGAACCGCAAAATCTGCCGATTGGTATAGAAGCTACCTGCTACGTACAGAAGCTACCTACGTATAGAAGCTAGTAAGTATAGAAGCTACTAATGAGTAGACAGCCTAAAACAGAAGTTGGCCCGCATCTGCTCAACGGCTATACCGCAGGCGTCTCGAACCCGACGGTTTGAGACGCCTGCTTTTTTATGCGCGGCGCCATTGTCCTGAGATCAACGTTTGTGAGAAGCCCGGCTTTTTCAAAAAGCCGGGCTTCTTTTCGTTCTTTGCCGACAAGGCTAGAATCAATGACCGCAGCCTCAATTCCTGCTGCAAATCACAATGACTTGATCAATCTTCGAAAGCCGAACATCAATGAGTGACCTGTCTGTTCAAGACCTATCAAAAGATTTCGCCTCGCCCGCCGGCCCTTTATCCGTTTTGCGAGGTGCTGACTTGGCGATGGATCGCGGAGAAGCGGTGGCCATCACGGGACCGTCCGGATCGGGCAAGAGTACACTGCTCTATATCGCTGGGACGCTAGACGAACCATCCAGCGGCAGCGTCTCGATTGATGGCGTCAACCCGTTCGAAAAAGACGAAACGGAACTGGCAAGCTTCCGCAATCAACACATCGGATTCGTCTTTCAGGATCATCACCTGCTGCCTCAGTGTTCGGTATTAGAAAACGTCCTGTTACCGATGCTCGCATCCGGTAACGTTGCCAAGGAGGAAGAAGCACGCGCTGCCGAGTTGTTGGATCGTGTCGGCTTGGCAGACCGAGTGACTCACCGCCCTGCCCAACTTTCGGGCGGCGAGCGTCAACGCGTTGCCGTTTGTAGAGCGTTGATCAATCAGCCGCTGCTTGTCCTCGCAGATGAACCAACCGGAAATCTGGATCGGGAAACCGCCGAGTCTGTGGGCACGCTGCTGTTGGAACTTGGCAAGGAACAAAACACGATGCTGATCTGTGTGACTCACAGCGAAGAGTTAGCAGGCCGCTTTCCTCGACACGGCCGACTTCGCGATGGGAAGCTTGAGGAGTAAGCGATCATGAACAGCAAAACTCTGATCCTTCGTAGCTTGACTTATTATTGGCGGACACACTTGGCCGTGCTGCTCGGTGTGATCGCTGGAACTGCAGTCATCGCCGGAGCACTGATCGTCGGCGATTCCGTTCGCGACAGCCTGCGACAAATGACGCTCGAACGTCTCGGTCGAGTCGACCACACACTGAGCAGTCATCGCTTCTTTCGACAAGCCGTCGCTGATGATGCGTTCGCAGACGACGAAACGTACTCGGCAGCACCGGCTTTGGTCATGTTTGGTGGCTTGGAGTATCAGAAGCAACCGGCCGAGCATGAAGATGCGACTTATCCCACTGTCCGTGTTGGCAAAGTCAACGTTTATGGTGTCGATGACAATTTCTGGTCAATGATGAAAGCCGACGAGGGCTCCAAGGCGCCAACCGCCTTCAATATCACACTAAGTCAACGAGTCGCCGATCAATTGCGCGTCTCCGTCGGTGAAGAGATCACGTTGTGGATCGAGATTCCTTCGAGCATTCCGCGCGACACACTTCTGGGCGGTGGCGATGATCAGACTTCGCAGGAGATCATTCTTACCGTTGGTGAGATCTTGCGCGAGGAACTTGGTGTCGCCCGATTTGCTTTGACACCAAATCAACAGTTGCCGCTGAATGTCTATGTGCCACTGGACACGCTGCAAAATGAACTCGATCTGCAAGAGATCACTGCCAGCCGCCGCAATCCGACAGCTCGGCCCGCTCGTATCAATGCGATGATGGTGGCAGCAACACGGCAATCATCGCTGCTCACCGAAGCACAACGCTCGGCAGACGCTGTGAACGAAAGTCTTGCCAATGCCTTGACGCTTGAAGATTTTGGGCTCCGAGTCCGCAAGTATCCCGAGCGCGACTACTTCTCGCTGGAAAGCGAACGAATGATCCTCGACAACGCGACCGCCGATGTGGGGCATCGCGTTGCCGAAGAGTTGAAGATGAAGCAGTCACCCGTCTTAGTTTACTTGGCGAATTACTTCATGCATCCGGACAACCCCGATGCATTCTCGATGTATTCAATTGTCGCTGGTGTTGATTTCGAGGATCTCGACGCATCGCCGTTTGGGCCTTTTGAGCTTAAAGACGGAAGCCTCGAAAAGCTTGACCACGACGACATTGTAATCAATGAATGGCTAGCTGAGGATGTTCAAATAGGCGCTGGTGATAGCCTTAAACTGGCATTTCACATGGTTGGCGATCATGGAGAGTTGCCTGAAGAAGAGGGCTACTTTGACGTTCGTGCCGTCTTGAAACTTGATGGCACGGCAGCAGCCGATCGCGGCTTTACGCCAGAAGTTCAAGGCATCACAGATGTCGACGACATCGGTGATTGGGACCAACCCTTCGAAATGGATCTCGATCGTGTCACCGATCGCGATGACGAATACTGGGAGGCTTATCGAGCGACGCCCAAAGCATTCGTGAGCCTGTCCACAGCTCAGTCATTGTGGAGCAGTCGTTATGGCAAGCTAACCTCGTTGCGAATCGCACCCGCTGATGGCGTTGCGTTAGACGAGGCCGCTCAGCAATTCGAGGAAAAGTTTCTGGCCCAGTTAGTCGCCAAGGACTCGGAAGTCATGAAATCGATGGTGCTGCAGTTTCAGCCCACGAAAGCGCAAGGGTTAGCGGCCGCTGCAGGAACTCAAGATTTCAGCGGTCTGTTTTTTGGTTTCAGTTTCTTCTTAATTCTCTCGGCAGCCATTTTGATTGGCCTGCTGTTTCGACTGGCGATCGAGCGACGCGGGCGATCGGTGGGCCTATTGTCTGCCGTCGGATTGGCTCCAACGCAAGTCCGTCGATTGATGGACACGGAAGGTGTAATCGTTGTGCTGATCGGCGGTGTCGTTGGTGTTGGCGCGGCGATTGCCTATGCATCGTTGATGGTCTATGGATTGAAGACGTGGTGGATCGGCGCCATTGGCACGAGATTCTTGTTCGTGTCCATCACGCCGCAAAGTTTGACGATCGGCTTCTGCATCGCTGTCATCATTGCCTGGATTGTCATTCGTTTGTCATTGCGGCTGCTTCGGGATTTACCGACACGTGGTTTGTTAGCAGGCAATACCGAAAAGCCTCTCTCTGAAGACGACCAACGAGAACGAGGGCGCCGCGCGACGAAAACAGCCACCATTTGCACAGTCACTTCGCTCGTTCTCGTGGCAGGTGTGTTGATGGGAATCATTCCGGCGACAGAAGCGTTTGGCGGCTTTTCTTGGCATGTCGTCGCCTTCTTCCTAGTCGGCATTGCCATGTTGACTGCCAGCTTGAGGTTCCTTTCCGCTTGGCTGGACAGCGATCATTCGGGGGCTGTTAGCGGCTCCGGGCTACTGGGCATCGGCCGGCTTGGCTTGCGAAACGCGTCCAGAAATCGACAGCGTAGTGTCTTGTCGGTCGGACTGATTGCTTCGGCAACATTCGTCATCGTTGCGGTCGCCGCCGGTCGTCGAAACCCGGCCGTCGAAACACCTCAGCTTGTGTCTGGGAATGGTGGCTTCATTCATGTTGCCGAAAGCAGCACGCCGCTTCTTTATGATCTGAACACCGATGAAGGTCGTAACAAGCTGGATTGGATCACTGATGACGAGCCGGAAGAAGCGGAATTGGCGAAGAAGATGGAAGTCATTCCTTTCGCTATGAAACCAGGCGAGAACGCGAGTTGCTTGAACATCTACCAAACACGGTTGCCAACGATTCTTGGAGTCACCGACGAGATGATTCAACGCGGCAGCTTCAAGTTCGCCGACACGCGAGTTGAAAGGCCGTGGGCATTGCTAACGCAAAACCACGAGGATGAAGACGGTGCTCCGGTCATTCCGGTCTTAGGCGATATGAACACATTGATGTACAGCCTAAAGAAAGGCATCGGCAAGACGATCTCGATCCCGAACGACGAGAATCCCGACTACAAACTCAAGGTTATGGGAATGTTCGACGGCAGCGTCTTCCAAGGAATGCTGATGATGTCCGAGGCAAACTTTCGCAAGCTGTACCCTGAACAAGTCGGCTACCAATACTTCTTAATCGGTGATCGAAGATTCCGCCGCGACGGAACAGCGTCTCACCACTTCACTCCGTCAGAAACACAGAAAATCGCCGAAGTATTGGAAACGCGGCTTGGGTCGTATGGCTTTGATGTTGAACCTATTGGCGACCGCTTGGCCGACTTCTTGGCGGTGCAAAACACATATCTCCAGACATTTCAAACGCTGGGCGGTCTGGGTTTGCTGCTGGGAACGATCGGCTTGGCCACTGTGATGCTGCGCAATGTTTTGGAACGAAGGTCCGAATTGGCCTTGATGAGGGCAATCGGATTCGGAACATCGAAGTTGGCAGTCATGGTAATGTGGGAGAACGCCTTCCTTCTGGTTTGGGGTCTGGTTGCGGGAACAATTTCCGCGCTTTTGGCAATGGGACCACACTTATTGACGACCGGCGCTGATGTCCCGTGGCTCTCGGGCGGGTTGATTCTGCTGTTGGTATTCTTGGTCGGCATGGTCGCGGCCTTGGCTGCCGTTGCCGAAGCGGTCCGAACACCAATCGTCTCGACCCTTAGAGCTCAGTAGGTACCCGTATGCTAGAAGTCGAAATTCGCACGGCAAGACCCCACGATTGCGATGTCATCGTCGATTACAATTGCCGCTTGGCCGAAGAAACGGAAAGCAAAACTCTCGATCGTGAGACTGTCTTCAAAGGCGTCACCACGGTGATTTCCGACAATCGAAAGGGCCGCTACTTCGTTGCTTGCCACAATGGCCAAGTCGTCGGGCAACTGATGCATACTTACGAGTGGAGCGACTGGCGAAACGGCGACATTTGGTGGATTCAAAGCGTCTACGTAAACGCGGGCTTTCGCCGACAGGGCGTTTACCGACAGCTTTATGAACATCTCAGCCGTCAGGCCGAGAGTTCTGCTGGCGTTGCTGGAATTCGACTCTATGTCGAAGTCGAGAATGATCGCGCCCAGGCAACATACGAGTCACTCGGTATGAGAAAGCCAGGCTATCTGGTAATGGAATCGATTCGCTAAGTGCGTCCATTTGCATAATTCTCAGACTTCTCATCGACACTTAATGCGTCGATGCGTGTTTATACATGCGGTCTCCGAGGCGAGAATAGTCACAGAATCAAAATGAGGAGCATGCACATGAATCGAATTGATGTCAAAAAGTCACCGCGTCGACTAAATGCATTCGTGCCCTTCATCCTTGCTGGCTTTTTACTGTTAGATGTTCAAACATCGATCGCACGCGACAACGAGTTACCAAAAGTCGATCCCAAGATTCTGAAGAATCCGACTGCAACAGATGCAGAATTGTTGGTCGCCGCACTAGAACCTAGCCGGGGTGTAAGCCCGGAGCTGACAGAAGTAGCCAGCGCTATCGTACGACTAGGCAAACCAGCCGTGCCACATTTGATGATCCGATTGAAAACAACAAAGTCGTGGAAGATGCAAGTCAGCACCATTTTTGTACTGGGGCAAATTGGCAGACAGGCGATTCAAGCGGCTGATGAACTTGAGGAAATGTTGGGACGACGTCTATTCAAGACGGACCCCAGGCAACACATTGCGCATCACATTCCCGCTAAGTATGGAAAAGTCGTCTTGGCATCAATGCGCGAAGACGTCAAGGAAGTGCACCTGTACCTTAAGTCGCTCAACTACCGACATCATGAAATCATCGATTTCGCCAGTGGGTTGATAACGCAATCAGAACCATTTGCGAACGCGGTCAGAATCGAGCTACGGAAAATAATCGACAAGTACCCCTCGAAGTCAAACGCAGCCATCAATGCAACGGCAGTCTTGGCAGCCATCGAGAAATCGCGGACAAGCAAGGACAAATCAAAGTCCGAATCGACGAAACAATGAACACATTGTTCTCGTCACCAATGCATCACATAGCCGCCGTCGACGTTGATCGTTTGCCCCGTCACATTCGCAGCCCGTTCTGAAGACAGGAACACGATCATGTCGGCGATGTCTTCGGGCTTTTGCCATTGGCCCAGTGGAACGACGTTTTCGAGCTTATCGTTCGTCCACTCTTCATACGTCTGCGCAGTTTCGTCATTCTGCTGTTCGAACCAAGCTTTCCAGACTGACTGATTCAACGGAGTCTTGACCATTCCTGGACAGACCGTGTTGACTCGAACTTTCTTCCCCGCAAGATCCTTGGCCATGCACTGAGCAAAGTTGATGTTCGCCGCTTTCGATGCGCTGTATGGCGGATCGGTGGGCGATCCAATTTGTCCAGCAACCGAGGCCACAAAGACCATTGACCCCGAGCTCTGTTCAACCATGTGCGGAGTCACTGCATGAGCAACTCGCGTCATGCCCATGATGTTCACTTCCAATACCGTCGGCCAATCATCGGGAGTCAGATTCGTGAACGGAAATCCAAACTTCCCTGATCCGATCGCCGCGGAATGGACCAGATGATCGATCTGTCCGAATTGATCCAATACCGACGCCAAGGCGATTTCGATCGATGCGGCATCCGTCACGTCGACAACTTGGCCAACAACATCGCCTGAATTGGGCGAACTGATTTGCGCCGCAACATCGGATGCTTGATCCGACAGATCCCAAATGGCGACACGACAGCCCTCGGCCGCAAATCGTTCGACACATGCCCTGCCGATCCCGCTCGCTCCACCAGTGACGACTGCAACGTGATTCTGAATTCCTAGGTCCATTTTTGACTCCGCCTGTTACGCATTTAGAACGACTGGATAATAGAACGACCACTTAGAGATCTCAATTGGCCCATCAGCCCACTTGCAACCAAAGCACACGTCGATTCCGATTCAATCGTGATTGATGCTCTGGTAAACTGATAGTATGCAAACGCGAGAGGTTTTACTGATAGGCTTTGCATGCGCGGCGGGCCGTCCCAAATGGAGACGTTCGACTACAAGCCGCGATTGAACGCTGATGACGGAAAGCCGAGCAAGAACAAGAACCAAAAGTACTTTGGATCGCAGTGGGCGTTTCAGCAATACGGTAAGTCTGGCCTTTGGGTTTCCGATTTGCTACCAAAGATTGCTCAACACACCGACAAACTCTGTGTCCTGAACGGCATGTATTGTGACAGCGACGAGCACGCTGCCGCATTGACGCAGTTGCACACCGGCAGCATTCAATTTCATCGACCATCAATCGGTTCGTGGGTTTTGTATGGATTAGGTTCTGAAAGCAAGAACTTGCCCGGTTTCGTTTCCATCAAACCGCCGGTGATTCTTGGGGGCGAGCGAATCTATAGCAGCGCATTCTTGCCATCCGTTTACCAGGGAACTCCGATCGGCACGATGAGTCAGTCGATCACGAAAGCGACCGTTGAGAACTTGACTCACCCAAGCCTTTCTCAAGACGGACAAGCCGACCAACTGCATCTGATCCAGAACTTAAATCGGCGCCGGCTTAAGCAAACTCCTGCTGATCAAAAGATCGACAGCATCATTCAGTCGTACGAACTTGCGTTTCGAATGCAATCGGCGATGCCCGAAGTCATGGACCTGACCAAAGAGACCAAGACAACGCTCGACCAATACGGTATTGGAGATAAGCTGCGAACAAACGACTTCGGCCGACAGTGCTTATTGGCTCGTCGCTTTGCAGAAGCAGGCGTTCGCTTTATCGAATTGACTCACGACAACTGGGACCATCACGGTGGCGTGGTGAAGAACATGCCTGTCCGTTGCGAACAAATCGACCAACCCATCGCGGGGCTGCTTCGGGATTTGGACGAGCGAGGACTTCTGGACGATACGTTGATCGTCTGGGGTGGCGAATTCGGTCGAACCCCTGATGATCCCCGCGGCGATGGGCGAGGCCACAACAACAACGGCTTCACCATGTGGCTGGCTGGTGGAGGCGTGCAATCAGGTATCTCGTACGGATCGACCGACGAGTACAGTTACGAAGCCGTCGATGGGCGAGTTCACGTCCACGACCTGCATGCGACTATTCTGCACTTGCTTGGATTGGACCATGAGCGGCTGACTTACCACTATGCTGGACGTGACTTCCGCCTGACGGACGTGCCTGGTCGTGTTGTCAGCGAGATTCTTTAGGCCAAAATCTACCGTCGAACTGATTGCTGGCGGCTGGAAGCCCACCACTACGAGTACACGCGTATGAAAAAAGGCGTGCCGTTTTGCAGCACGCCTTTTTTCATTGTTGTAGCAGTAAGAATTACTTCTTAGCTTTCGCCACTTTGAAGCCACCCTTCTTCCAGGCGGCGTCGCCGAGCAGCTTGACGAGTTGATCGTCGCCGCTCAGTTTTTCGGCTTTGCCTTTGCAGTTGTTGCAGCAGAAGGCAACGCTAGCATTGTTGGCCGAAGCGACTTTGATGGCGGTCGACGGATTCAACTTGCCACCAGAGAACGGGCACTTGGCTTGTTTGGCTTGCTTGGTAGCAACCAGTTGGCCGTTGCCTTTGGCGCGAAGCTTCTCGTCTTTTTTGTTCTTGGTTTCGAATCCTTTTGCGCAGTTACCGCAGCAGAAGAAAACTTTTCCGCCATTGAAGCTGACAGACTTGTCGGCTTTTGCGGCGGCTTTGCCATTCATTGCACATTTGATCCCCTTGAGATCAATCTTTCCTTCGGCAGCAAATGCCGTTGTAAGGATCATCACTGATGCAAACGCAGCGACGTAAGCTCGAATCTTCATACTTCTTTCCTTTGATTTCCAAGGAATTTTAGAAAATGTGTATCAAACTGATAACAGGAAGGATACCTGTGCCGCTCACACAATACAACCTCAAACGGACAATTGAGGCGGGTAACGTGAACCTGGCAACGCCTTGATCTCGAGGTCGACTCGATGCAACCGGGTGACAATCTGCATCTGAGGTTTCAGCCAATGGTTTCCCATGATTGCTCAATGCATTAGATTCGTCATTTCAAGACAAATAGATGAGACTGATCTGGATTGTTGCCGGATCAAAGCCAAATTGGAGCAACGTATGGATTCCGTGACTCTCGAAACAGAACGGCTGATCCTTCGAATGCATCGAAACGAGGACCTCGATGGCTACGCGGCAATGCACGCTGATCCAGAAACCGTCCAATACCTCGGTCGAGGCACCATGATGTCACGCTCTGTGGCATGGCGGCATATGGCTCTGGTCAACGGCCACTGGGATCTGTTGGGACACGGAATGTGGGCCGTCGTCGAAAAGTCCTCGAACCAATGGATTGGGCGAGTCGGATGCTGGAATCCGCGGATTGGCCAGAAATTGAGATCGGCTGGGCAATTCTTCGCAATCGATGGGGCGAGGATTCGCAACCGAGGCTGGCCGCGCGGCTCGAGACTGGAGTTTCGAGGTGCTCGGACGCGACCGGCTATGCAACGTCATTCGACCGGGGAACGATGCATCAGTGCGAGTTGCCGAAAAGCTGGGTGAGACTTTCGAGCAAACGGAAGAAGACGTTCTGGGCAGCACCGCCATGATCTATTCGATGACACGAGACCGCTGGCAAGAGCTGATTGATCAGGGGAAATAATGAAATACCGCACGCTTGGACGAACAGGTCTGGAAGTGTCAGTGATCAGTTTCGGAACGGGTGGCCCGAGCCGAATTGGTCAGCGAACACATGGAGACGAGTCGACGTCACATAAAGTGCTTCGGCGAGCACTTGATCTTGGCATCAATTTGATCGACACAGCCGCCGATTACAGCGACAGCGAAGGAATCATTGGCAGGGCTCTTAAGGAAGTTCCCCGTGATCGCTATGTCTTAACGACAAAGTTCAATCCCGATCCGGGTGAAGACGACAATGTGATCTCGCCGCAACAAATGCGTGAGTCGTGCGAACGCAGCTTGCAACGGCTGAATACCGACTGCATCGACGTCTATCAATTTCACGGTGTTGTTCCGTCGAATTATCAGCGGGCCGTTGAGACGCTTTATCCAACTGCTGAAAAACTTCGCGACGAAGGAAAAATTCGTTTCCTTGGCGTCACCGAATACTTCTTCCGAGATGTCGAGCACCAGATGCTCAAGCAGGCTCTTTACGATGACATCTGGGACACGATCATGGTCAAGTACGGAATACTGAATCAATTGGCCGAACAAGAAGTGTTGCCTCTGGCCCTCGAGAAGAATGTCGGCGTCATGAACATGTCGGCAGTTCGAGTCAAACTAAGCCGGCCCGGAGAACTTGAAAAGGTCATTGCAAGATATAAAGAGTTGGGACTCATTGACGCCGATGTCGTCCCGGTTTCCAATCCACTTGATTTCCTAATCCAAGACGGCGTCCAATCCGTCGTGGCCGCGGGTTATAAATTCGGCATTGATCACGATGCAATCTCAACGCTACTGATTGGCACGGGCAACATTGCCCACTTGGAAGAGAATGTCAAAACCGTTTTGAGTGGCCGCTTGCCAACTTCGGTTTCTCAGCGACTTCGTGAAGTGTTCGGCCGCGTTAATGAATCCGAAGGTGACAGCGGTTAGGCTGTGATCTCCTGTGGCCCCGCGACTCCGCTCGCGAGGAACAGAGGTCAAAATGATGCCCGCGACGGAGTCGCGGACCCACCTATCGCGGACCGGAGGCTGTTGGCGCCAGCATCGCTCGAAGATCGGCCGGTAATTCTTTCTTCTCGGCCGCGTCCTTCATTTGTTTCATGACAGGTGTGAGACCTTGCTGCGATTCGATCTTCGTTATCCACACCAGGGCCTCGGTGAAGTTTTCCTGCAGCAGATAGAGTCGAGCCAGACCAAACCAAGCAGCAGCTGTTGGCGCAGCGTTCAAAAGGTATTTCTCCGCGCATTCAAAGTCACCGCGGCTTAGGTAGAGTTGCCCGAGTCCGTTTTCCGCGCCTGCTTGATTCGGTTCGATCTCAAGGCAACGTTCGAAGGCTTCGATCGCCTCGTCATGTTTACCTTGATGAAATCGTGCCCAGCCTAAGCCATTCCAAGCGTTGGATGACTCGGCATCCATTTCGACGGCTTCTTTGAATGTCGATTCCGCTTCTCCATATTGTTGCTGGTTGAATTGCCCCAACCTTTCTGAGAGCTGGAATTCGCGCCAACTTTCATCGCGACGGCGTACCCAACCCAAATCACCATCGCGATGCACGTCAGCGCAAATGCTCCACCACCAACAAGCGTGCCGATCAACCACACTTTTGAGCGGCGGCGCTTACTCGGACTTGGTGACTCGGATTCGGATTGGTGTGCTTCGGATGTCATCAACCAGTTCCTCATGTGGGCGCCAAAGTAGCCATCACTCTCCGAGTGATGGCTACTTTGGCTCGAGCGGTGGGTGTTCCTGCGCTTGTGAGTAGTCACGTTCCTCGATGTTTGGGTGTCCCCAGGGACCAAACGTGCCGAATTCGTCGCATTGATCCTCACCCGCAATGAACTCGACATCGATGCCATCGACCGTGACCTCGCAACGATGAAATCCAAATCTGGTATCGGCGTCTTCCCACCGTTCAGCCAATTGCGCCGTGTTTCCAGCCGCACATGTCCGATAGATTCGAATTCCGTCAACAACTTGAACCGGGCGACGAGTGTGAACGTGGCCGCAAAACAAGATGTCGACAGCGGCCCGTTTCAGCAACTCCCATAAGCGAGCACGATGCGGTTGCCCGATCGAAAAGTACCAGTTGTTGTACTCGTCGTCGTTGGTGATGTCCCAATCGGGTTCGTCCAATGATTCCATGAAAGGCCAATAATGCATCACGGCAACGTGCTGTCGAGCCTGCGGTAGCTCTGGCAACAGTTCGAGCATTCGCCAAAACCGCGCCTCGTGCAGCAACCCGGAACCGGCCAGCCCTGCAAAGAAGCCGGTGAAGCGAACATCACGAAATAGAAATGTCCAATGTGGGGCTCCGAAGTACGACGAAAACAGGTCCAAACGGTCGGCCGTCATGTTTAGCTTCGTGTCGTCCCACGGCCTCATCGTTCCAGTTTGCTCAGTGTGTTTGTTGCCGACATCCATGTTGCCCGGAATGACAAACGTAGGAAACGGCAACGTGTCGAGATCGGCTCGCGCCAGTTGGTACTCTTGCTCGTGTGTGTCACCGTCTCGGGTCAAATCACCACCATGCAACAAGAATTCAGGCTGCATCTCGGCCATCTGCTGCTGAATGGCCGCCCATCGCTGATTGATCGCCGGACGAAAGCGATACGATCGCGGCGAACCTAAGTGGCTATCGTTGGCATGAAGGAATATCCAACGTGAATTACTTGCCATCAATTTTCTTCCACGCTGTGAACTCGGGTGCCCTATGACTCATCACTCAAATTGTAAATCGATGCCCCAAGCCTCAAAACAAAAAGCGCTGAATTATTCGACCTCGCCACCGAATCAAAATCTGAATCGCATATCGAGTCTGATCTTCGATAATTAAATCTTTCACAAAATGAAAGGAGAGCGAGCGTCCCACAAGATCGAAGCGGCGCTGATTCCACTCGACCGTGTTCAATGAACGTTCACAATGAATCCCGAGGTACTCGCCGAATCGCACGGCATCCAGGAGATGACGCCGATGTCCTTCCGGCCAGAAGCTTTCCGCAAACTCTTGAAACAACGGATCGGCTCGCAGGCTTAGGGTCTTCCAAGTCAGCGGCAACAAGCGAGCAACTTCGTGCTTTCGTTTTTCGATCAAACCTTGAGCTTGCTCTTCGAGTTCTGCGGGATTGAGGCCCACGAAAGTTTCGCGTGCAGATTCATCAATCCCGAGCGTGACGGCGACTTGCCCAGCGTCGTTGCGGAATTGGGCTCGCAGTTCGCGATCGGAAAGCAATCGCGCCATTGCTGTCGTCAAATCAAGCTTCAATGGCTGCTCCACAGACATCTTTCAATCTTCTCAGATCGTTGACGATGCTTTCGATGTCATCCAGATTCAAGTCGCGTTCCAGAATGATCGCCTGAACCGGAGCATACTCGCAAACTTCGGCTGTTAGTTCGAGTAAGTCGTCCTGAATCGGCTCCGAGTGGTGATCGTGCCAACGCATATTGGCCGAAATGGGGCCTCGCAAAGAATACCCCACAACGTGAAGTTGTACGATGTTTGAAGGCTCAAGTTCATGCAACCACTGGCTTGCATCAAAGCCATGATTCTTAGAGTTAATGAACAAATTCGTTGTATCGAACAACAAACCACAACCTGTTTGCTCACAAAGCTGATTTAAGAATTCCGTCTCTGCGAACTCGCCCACAACGCGAAGGTGCGTTGTGATGTTCTCGACGATTACTTTGCGGCCTGATTGCTGCTGAAGCTGTTGAACATGTTCCGCGAAGATCGCCAACGTCTCGCGATTCGGACTGATTGGGTTGAGATGCCCCAAATCGACTTCACTTGTCCTCGTGAAGGCAACGTGTTCGCTGACCCAAGCTGCCGATGACAAATCGGCAACACGAATGAATGACTCGAGCGTTTCGGAATCGAGCGGACCGGGCGTCCCGAGCGACAGTCCGAGTCCATGAACATAGAGCGGATAGGTCTCAGAAAGTCCGCGGAGTTTGTTGTCACCACCGCCAAAGAAGTGCTCTGCCGTAATCTCCAAACACTCAACTTCCGCCGGCCGCGTCTCAATCCAATCCGCCAATGCGTGGCGATAACCGACACCTACGAGCCGCATCCGCCGCAGCCTCCACCACCACAGCCTCCACCGCAGCTGCTTCCGCAACTACTACCACAACTCGAACCGCAAGAGCTTCCGCAACTGCTGCAGTCACCACCACCCATGGTGAATCCTGCCGCCTTTCCCGGTATTGAAAATACTACAACCAATATTCCAGCAATAAATGGGCCACCAAGCATCATGAAACCCATGACTGTAAACTTCGACATCCCATGTTGAGTTCCATAAAGAAAACGCAACGCCCCGAAAAGCTCCCAGCCGATGGTAAGAATCGCAAATGGGATTAACGACTTATTCTTTAGCCCAAGGACCGCCCCGATGACGAAAAACAGAAATCCTAAGAATCCAAATAAGACAAGAAAACTACGACCGTCGACTCCCCCTTGTAACAGAAAAGCGAGAATGACAATCGGAATTCCGATGTCTGCAGCCGTCCAATTCTTGTGAAGCGAAAGCGGACGGCGCGCTTGTTCATCCGAAGCGGAAGAAGTTTCTTGATTCTGAAATCGAATCACCATGCGTCCAGCAAATGCTGCAATTAAGCCTGCGGCAATCGAGTTCTGTATGTACCACAAAAACCCGGCTGTTGCAGGCGACTTGATTTGGACACTTATTAGGAAGTAGCCCAATACAAACGCGCCAGCCAGCACAAGAAACAGAACCGGCGTCCAGATTACGGCTGGAGCCACAGGCGGCTGAAACGATTCGTTGAAGTAATCTTCGGGTGCTGCGGTGTCTTCTTTGGCCTCGATGGAAGGCCCCAGGTTGATGCCGAGTTCCTCGGCATCATTGCCAGACAATTCAACCAACTCGTACTCTTCGTCGTCTTGAAGACCCAGCGAGCGACTGACCGCCGCATCAACAACACTTCGAGTTTCTTCTCCGGTGGCGGCGACCGGAACAAGCAGCAATTGGGCCAGCCGATCGATGCGTCGCTGTTCAGCCTCGGTGATGATGCCATCGTTTGCTTTGCGTTGACGGTACCGGTTCCAAAGCAGCTCGGCCTCACGGGCAACTGTGTCGTCGTCGTAACCGTGAGTCCGCGCAAACGTCTGAAGATCAAAACTCGTACCAAGACGCTTCACGCCTCGCATCAACAGTTTCTGACATTCCGATGATTGCGCCATAGATTCTTAGCGGTGGTTTCAAGACTTCACCGGGGGTGGTTGGGGACGAGTCTTCGAGCCCCCCACGCGTCATAAATCTGGGGTCTCGAAGACTCGTCCCCAGCCACCCCGGTCTTTGCTTCCAAATCTCGTAGGACTCACAAAAAACACCCGAACCGCGATATCCGCTCGCGATTCGGGTAATGTTTCCAAACTTACTGTTCGTTCGTTCCATCAAGATGCCGACTGAGCGGGCAGTGGAATCGCACGCTTGGGAACGAAGGCCGCATCTTTCAGATCACGAAGTTTCCTGATATCGGCGGCTTTCTTTTCGCTATCGTCTTTATCTTCAGCCTTTTCATCTTTCTCTTCGTCGGCCGCGTCTTCACCATTCAACTTGGCAAGGATGCCTTTGATGGCGAGGTCTCGCTGACGATCAACGAATTCCGACTCCGGCGGGCCAATCACGTCTCGTTTCCGACGCCATTCGCTGAGATCCCGAAGTTCCTTGACGTTCAGTTTCAATTTGAACTCGTCGTCCGGCATGACTCCCCAGACGTCTTTCTCGGTCGCCCCTTCTTGACGATGAATGCTGACACCACTGGGACGGTGATAGCTGGCCGTTGTCAATTTCAGCGCACTTCCGCCCTCTTCTAGGTTGATGACGTTTTGCACGCTACCTTTGCCCCAAGTACGCTCCCCAACGATGATCGCACGCTTGTGATCTTGAAGACAAGCACTGACGATTTCACTGGCGGATGCGCTGAAACGGTTCACTAAGATGGCCATCGGGAAGTCGGAATACGTGCCACTCTTGTGAGCGTCCCACTTCTTGAATTGCTGCTCATAGCGACCTTGAGTACTAACGATGCGGCCTTCTTCGACGAACATGTCGGAGATTTCGATGGCTTGGCTGAGCAATCCACCTGGATTGAATCGCAGGTCCAAAATCAATCCCTTCATGCCTTGAGATTTCAACCGTTCCATCGCCAAGACAAGTTCGTTGTTGCTGCGTCGAGAAAACTGTGTCAGCCGGATGTAGCCAATCTTGTTTTCTTCATCCAGCATGAAGTCCCACTCGTTGTTGTCGTCGTACTTGTCACCAAGAACCGTGGCAACTCGAATGATTGCGCGTTCAATCTCGATCTTGATGGGATCCTCAGCACCTTCTCGCTCGACAGAAATCGAGACCTTCACACCAGGCTTGCCCTTGAGCATTTTGATCGCATTCTCAAGCTCGCGGCCTTTGGGAAACTCGCTGGTGGGCGTGCCATTGATCTTCACAATGCGGTCGCCTGTTAGGACGCCAGCTTTGTAAGCGGGCGTGCCTGGCAGAGGCGTCATGACAACCAACTCAGGAGTGACCTTGATGCCGATGCCTCCAAATTCTTGCTCGACATCCTCTTCAAAACGCTTCCGATCTTCGGGGCTGATGTAGTTCGAATAGCGATCCAAGTCGCCCAACATGCCACGAATGGCGGCATCGATCAATTCGCGGCCACTCACTTCACGGACGTAGTTCCGACGAATTTGCTCGAAACTATCGACGAAGACTTTCATCAGCTCATAGTCTTCGGGAGTCAGCGACTTTTGCTCTTCAGCAGGCTCGGCCTCTGATCCTTCTTGAGCTTCGATCGAAGTCAGCGGAACTAATGTGAGGGCTAGCAGCCACGCGAACATCAATCCCAACGCGTTAACACGGTCACGCATAACATTTCTCTCAATCGTGGATTCGAAACAGAGTGATTCGGTTAACCAAAGTTTAGGGGAATCAACAGGATCGGGCAATATCCAGACTGAAGACTGAGCACTGCGGACTCGCCAGAATCATTCCACTTTCTGAGCAACGATTTCGAGGATTCGCAGTTCTCGCTTTTCAAGCAAGTGTCCCAATGCCTTCATGACCCACAGGTAAAGCAATGCAATCAACGGTAACTCGACGATCAGCAGCAGAAAGTAAAGCGGAATAGATTCACTGATGATCTCGAACTCTTTCAGCAAGATATCCACCGCCAACGGCGCCGCCATTGGCAACAGTAAAAACGGAAACAGCATGTACGCGACGAATTGAATTACAAAAGTAATGAATGACGGATTCGCGCCAGCGAGACTTCCTGGCTTCATCGCGATCGGCGCCAGAATCGAAATGGCATTTCCTGGCAAGCAAAACAGAAGAAAGGCAACGACCGAGAACATCACGTTTGCAAAGAAGTCCCAGACACCAACCGGAAAGGCAATGGTCGCGGCCGTCGACAAAGCCAGACACGTGGTTAACATCAGCGGAGCAATAGCTAGATTCTTTCCCAACAAGACATCGCGACGATCAACGGGAGCTAACACGAAGACTCGAAACCCAGCACGGTCGTAGCCAAATTGGTTCTGCAAGATTTGCATCATGGTAAACAATGCAAACACACAACCAGCAGGCGGAATTACCCGATAGACTTGCTCCGGGATTTCATCAGGAACTCCGCCAAGGATGATGCCGACAAAGATACAGACAAAGATCAGCGGCGAGATCAAAAGAACCTTTGACTCCGGGGCTCTTAGAAGAGACCGCAAACTGCCAAGTGTGATGGTCGTGGTGGTTTCGGAAAGAAAAGGCAATTCCCAGGTCATCATCGACTTCCACTTTGGCTTTTTTCCATTAGACACTTCCGCTGCCGGTGCCTCTGCGCGTTGAGAGATCGCCTTTGCAGAAGTGTAAGTTCCGCGGTAAATGCGCAACGTTCCGATATACGATCGCCACAATGCGAGCGCTGCAATTGTGAACATTCCCAGGCTGCAAAGAACTCCCGGCAGCAACCGGCCATCAATTGCAGCTCGGATGCCGTGTGCTTGCCATGTTATCGGAAGCCAGCGAGCGGTTGTTTTGACGACGTTACCGATGTCTTTAAGCTGTTGATCAGATTGACGCCGCCGTTCAAACCCAGCCTTTTCGCTCAACTCGTTCATCTGCTCTTGCACATCTTGTGGCGAGACCGTACCTGCGTTGATCTTTGCGTAAAGGTTGTCCAGTTCTTGTTGATAGATGTTCTGATTCTGACTTCGCTGGTTTCTCATAAACGCCATCTGAAGCATCATCGGCAATTGCGACAACAACACGATGACAATGACGATCGATGCCAAGATCGTATTCTTGCGTCTCTTGTTCGCCATCAATTCGGCGACCCAACCGCGAAACAGGTGCGTCACACCTGTGATCATCAGTAGGAAGCTAAGCAACAGCGGCATTGCAATCAGCAACTCCCAGCCATAAGCGATCACCATGGCCACAGAAAGCCCAACCATGGGTGGCACGGTCATGGCCAATGTCAGCGAAAGCCATGATCGAAAGTAATTGATCAAGAAGACGCCCGTCAGAGACATGGGCAAGTGCAACAGATTCTCGAGGGACAACGATTCGGTTTGCTGAAGATCAGTCAGCACGCCAAAAATCCATATCACCAAGAAGATGACGGTTCCAGCCGTGATACCGTACATGATTTGATCGGGAGTCACCTGCTGGAATAAGAAGCTTCCCAAAGTTAGCGAAGCCGTGAAACCGATCATTGAGCCGATGAGTGCTGTGATCGAAAAAGATAAGAGCAGGATCAGATTCAGTAATCCGTGGCGTCGCCATGAATTGATCAACAATTTCTGCCGCAACCAAATGACGGTCACAAATTGTTCGAAAAAACGGATCACGACGGCTCCTGGCTCGAGTCCGAAGCCGCATTCGGGTCATCATGGCTTTCAGCAACTTCAGCTATCGATTCGCCAAAGTCAATCTCCATCGGCTCTGCGCTCGACGAATTGGCGTCACCACCAAGCCAACTGAGAGTCTGCATCGCCTCTTCGCTGGAACCAACCTTTTCCAAGAAGACGGCTTCCAGCGAGCTACCTTGCCGAAGCTCATCAAGCGAAGTTTGTTCCACCAATTCACCGTGTGAGATGATCCCCACGTGCGTACAAAGCTGTTCGACAATCGACAGCACGTGTGACGTCAAGAAAACCGTTGAACCGCGTGAAACAAAACTACTGAGCACCTCACGAATCGCCGCTGACGTAACGGCATCCACACCCTCGAAGGGCTCGTCTAAGAACAACAATTCCGGGTCCGGCAACAACGCAGCCGCCAACGCGACCTTTTTCTTCATGCCGTGCGAGTACTCAAGAATCAGCTTCTTGTCGACGTCATCCATTCGCAGCAGCGTCAACAATTGGTCGGTGCGATCCTCAATGGTGTCCCTGTCGACGCCGAACATGCGGCCGATGAACATCAGATATTCACGGGCCTTCAGGTAATCGAACAGGGCGAGATCCTCGGAGACAACTCCGATTCGTTGCTTGATACCGATCGCGGCTTTTCGATCCAGTGGATTCTCGCCAAGCAGCCGCATCGTGCCCTTCGATGGAGCTAATAAGCCGGTCAGCATTTTGATCGTCGTCGACTTGCCCGCACCATTAGGACCAAGGAACCCATAGAAGGTGCCAGCCTCAACACGCAGCTCGATTTCATCAACGGCGCAGAAGTCGCCAAAGTTGCGAGTTAACCCGTGAGTCTCGATGGCCAATGACATAAGTGTGCAGTGCCACGCTAAGCCAAGATATCCGTTAAGACGTCGCCTTCGACATCCGTCAATCGGAAGTCGCGACCGTTGAAACGATACGTCAAGTTAGTGTGGTCGATACCCATTTGATGCAGCACGGTGGCATGGATGTCGTGGGCGTTGACGCGGTTCTCGACGGATTTGTAGCCGAACTCGTCAGTCGATCCGTATTGAGCTCCCCCCTTGAAGCCGCCGCCTGCAAACCATGTCGTGAACGCGTTCGGGTTGTGGTCTCGACCGGCTGAACCTTGTGAATCCGAAGTTCGGCCGAACTCGCCGCCGTAGATCACGATCGTGTCCTCGAAGAGGCCGCGTTGTTTCAGGTCGCTCAGCAAGGCAGCCGTTGGTTGATCAACCGTCGATGCACAAGCTCGGTGGTTGCCATTAATGTCGCTGTGAGCATCCCAGGGCACATCCAGCACGGCTCCACCCGTGATCTTTGGGCACGATGCGAAAACCTGCACGAAGCGAACGCCACGTTCGATAAGTCGGCGGGCGGTCAAACATTGGCGCCCGTACTCTTTCGAGTCGTCGCGGTTCAAACCGTATGACTCTTGGATATGTTGCGGTTCTTTCGACAAGTCAAACGCTTCCGGAGCTGCAGTTTGCATGCGGAACGCTAACTCGAACGACTCCAAGCGTGCATTCAAGTCGCGGTCCAAGGGACGCGATTTTGCGTGTTTGGCGTTGGCTGATTTCAACACGTTCAAGAGCGAACGTTGTTGGTTCTCATTCAAATCGCCCGGGCGTTGTAAGTTATCGATTGGCTTCTTCCCGCGAGGATCAAGCGACGTGGCTTGATAAACCGAAGGCAGAAATCCCGAAGACCAGATCGGATCGCCGCCGCGCGGCTTGGTGCC
>PBMZ01000124.1 GCA_002722955.1 Planctomycetaceae bacterium
CGTGTGGGCTGCGTAACGATTTGGAGATGATCAATATCCTGAACGCTGACGGCACGGTCAACGAACACGGCGGCAAGTACGCCGGGCAAGATCGCTATGACGCTCGCAAAGCCGTCGTGGCGGACATGGAAGAGCAAGGCTTCTTCATCAGTGTCGAAGACCGCAAGATCGAGCTTGGTCACAGCGACCGTTCGAAGACGCCCGTCGAACCGTATCTGTCCGATCAATGGTTCGTGGCGATGGACGAGTTGGCTCAAAATGCCATCGACGCCGTGAACGATGGCCGCGTGCGATTCTATCCAGCTCGGTATGCCAAGACGTATTTAGATTGGCTCGGTGAGAAACGCGATTGGTGTATCAGCCGCCAGCTTTGGTGGGGCCACCGCATTCCGATTTGGTACTGCGAAACGTGCAGCGAGCAAGACCTCGAAGCAGCCTTCGGTGGTCGCGACGACGTGTTCTGGCGGCGCGATGCCGAGGACCGTTGCTGGTTGATCTGTGCGGAAACGGACCTCGACGAAAGTGCGCTCGGCGGAGAACACCAGTTGACGCAAGACGAAGATGTGCTCGACACATGGTTCAGTTCCGCGCTGTGGCCGCACGCAACGCTTGGCTGGCCCGACACGGAGGACGATCCGCCAATGATCGGTGCTGATGCCGCCGACTCGAACGGAAAGAACGAAGTGCTCGACTTCTTCTATCCCGGTAGCGTGCTGATCACCAGCCGCGACATCATCACGCTCTGGGTCGCGCGGATGGTGCTGACAGGGCTCTACAACATGGGCGACATTCCGTTTGCTCATGTGCACGTGCATCCGAAGATCCTCGATGGCTTCGGCCAGACGATGAGCAAATCCAAGGGCAACGGTTGCGACCCGGTTGACTTGATCGACAAATACGGCACCGACGCTGTGCGGTTTACAATCGCGTCTTTCGCCGGCGAGACGCAAGACGTGCGCTTACCAATGGCGTACGAATGCCCGCACTGCGAAGCGTTGATCCCGCAAGCATTGGACAACGGCGGCCCGATGGTCAAGCCGGAAACTGTGAAAGTCAACGTCCAAGGCTCAGCCGAGAAAGTTCGCATGCCGTGTCCGAAGTGCAAGAAGGACTCGCAATTCTCGACGCCTCAATACGATCCCGATCCCGGCGAACCGGTCGCGCGGATGGTGAGCGAGCGGTTCGAGTACGGACGCAACTTCTGTAATAAGCTGTGGAATGCTTCGCGGTTCGCGTTAATGAACCTCGAAGGATACACGCCCGGTGCGGTCAGCGAAGATGAACTAAAGCTCGAAGACCGCTGGATTCTGAGTCGTCTGTCTCGCGTCACCGCCGAGATGCATGCGACTCTGGGCCGCTATCAATTCGACGCCGCCACACGAGCCATCCGCGACTTCACATGGAACGAGTTCTGCGACTGGTACCTCGAAATGCTCAAACCGCGATTCCGCGATGAAGAGCTAAAGCCCGCCGCTCAACGTGTGTTGGTCGCTGTGCTCGATTCGCTGATACGCTTGCTGGCACCGTTCGCGCCGTTCGTGTGCGAAGAGCTGTGGCAACGCTTGAACGAGATCGCCCCCGAACGCGGACTCGTCGAACCTACGCCAGCCGTCAGCAGCATCATGGAAGCCGCATGGCCCGAAAACCCCGAAACTTGGCAAAGCAAGGACCTGGAGTCCCGCTTCGAACGCTTGCAAGAGACGATCATCGCCGTCCGCAACGTGCGAGCCATCTACAGCATCCCGCCAAAGACGCCGTTACGACTTCACATTCGCTGCGAAGAGGACGTCGCGACGGAGATGCAAGACATCGCCAGTCAATTCGACAACCTCGCAAAGGTCCTACTAGAAGCCGCCGGCGCCGATGTCGAGCGACCCGGTGCTTGCGCGAGCTTCTCGATGACCGACGCCGACGGATTCATTCCACTGGAAGGCATCGTGGATCGCGACGAAGAACTGGAGCGTCAACGCAAGAAGGAAAAGGAGCTAACCGGTTTCATCACGGGTCACGAGAAAAAACTCAGCAACGCCAACTTCGTCGAACGTGCTCCCGCAGACGTCGTGAACAACGTTCGCGAGACCCTCGCAGGACTGCAAAAGCAATTGGAGAGCGTGCGGGAAATTATCTCGCAACTGGAAGGTTGAGCTTCATGGCGATGACGTGAATGGCAAGTGTCGGGGACAAGATGCCGCCGATACGATTCACGAGACCTTATGCGATTTGCCGAATTGCTCGATGAGGACGCGATCCTTGCCTGCATCGGATTTTAGTTGCAACGAGAGGATACCCAGCTCTTTCTCCGAAGCTAGTTCCAGCATGCGGTGCATACCTAACGCTTTGGCATCCGACTGGATGTTACCGCCAGTGACACTTGCCAAGCAGATTTGGCGATCGCCAATGTCGAAGAACGCATTGACGCGGCAATGCAGAGTGGCGATCGCCTCAGTTAAAACTGGGCACCCGTTTTCGTCCGCTTCCCATTCCAAGCCTTCGAACTTGTCGACGTCTCGGCTCGATTGCGTTCCAAATCGCCATACCCAATCAAGATGCTTTTCGTCAATTTGATGCAAGGCGAAAGCGCCAGCTTCCTCGACGATGGGTAAGGTTGCGTGTTGTTTCGAGAGCCCCACGGTGACTCTAGGTAGATCACTGACGATTGATATCGAGGTGACGGTCGTCGACACCAAACCGCCACGCTTACCGTCAGCGGCCGATGTCACAATCCAAATTGGCGAATCCAGTTTTCCCAAAACCTGATCGACTGATGCGATACTCATGATTAACCCACTCATTGAGAATCGTGTGCTGACTGACTAGATAAATCCTTTGTCCACTAATGCTACTCGTTTTTTGGTAAATATCAAGGCCTTGCGCCGTTCAACAACAGTGCCAAAGTTCGCCTGAGAAGCCGTTTCCACTCTTCGGTTCGGCGTTTTTCGACCAAATCTGCGAAAAATCTAAGATTGTTGGAATTATCAAGCGGTCTCGGGAGTCATAGATGATGTTCAAGCAACACGCTTGAGCTGTCTTCACTTCAATCACCGCCCACGTGCTCTGTTCTATCAAAAGCAGCCGCTTGCTAGGGCGTTTGGAACTCTCAGCCGTCTGCTGACGAGTGCTTCTTTCACGTAGAAAGGTCCTCTTGCCATGCGCCAACTGTCTGTCTTTGCGCTTATTGTCTGTCTGGCTGTTTTCATTAGCGGCTGCGGCGACTCGTCTTATTCGACGTCGGAAACTCCCGCAACCAGCCGACAAGTCACCTCAACTGCTCCAGCCGATAGTGCTCATGAAGATTTTGGTGGAGCGAGCGACGAGTTGGCTGGCTTCGGGGAATATGCGGAAGAATCCGGTGCTCCATTAAATCGTGCCGCTGTTCCCGCATCGAGACCGGCTGGAGGCGACCGGGCGAAATCATTCGCCGCGGAACCCGCTGACCCAGCATCGAAAGAATCACCGGCTGGTATGGAAATTCGAAGAACTCCTGATGTCGCTATCGAGACAGGCACGCGACGCACAGGCGAACATGCACGACCTGCTGAAGCCATCCCGGCGTCGCCCAAGTATCAACATCAAGCTGGCACTTTGACGGCCGGAAGCCTTGACGATCACGTGAAGTTCGACGAGTTCCGCAAATACATTTCGGAGACTCTGCAATCAGGAATCGCGTCACCGCCAAACTTCGACGTCAACAGCCGAGCCGTCATCAAAGTCATCAATGAACAAGGTCAGTCGGTCAGTGATGCTCGGATTGTGGTCAACGCGACTTCACCAAACCAGCAAGTCTCGAAAGCGGCCCCGTTGTTAGTAACACAAACTGGAAGCGACGGTCGTTCGTTGTTCATGGCCAACATGGATGCTCGTGGACAAGGCAACGAGTTCTATCTGTCAGTGACCGCTCCCGACAGTCAAGAAACAATCACGAACAAAGTGACGCTTGAAGAAATCCCATGGACGGTCACCGTGCCCAAGGCCGAATCGAAGTTGCCTCAACAACTGGATTTGGCTTTGGTGATCGACACGACTGGCAGCATGAGTGATGAGCTGGAATTCCTCAAGGCGGAGATTGACAGCATCGCCGCCTCCGTTCGCCAGCGATTTCCCAAAGTCGACCAGCGATATTCGTTGATCCTCTATCGCGACCAAGGCGATCAATATGTGACTCGGACATTCGACTTCACCGATTCATTGGTCGAGTTCCGTCAGACGTTATCCGAACAACGAGCCGATGGCGGCGGAAACTATCCAGAAGCAATGCACTTGGCCCTTGAGCAATCGACGGAATTGTCTTGGCGAAAGAAAAACACCGCTCGCGTGATGTTTCTTGTCGCCGATGCACCGCCACACAATCATGCCTTGAACCCAACTTTCTCTGCTATCGACGCCCTGCGTAAGAATGATGTTGCGATCTTTCCCATCGCAGCAAGTGGCGTTCGTGAACAGGCTGAAGTTGTGATGCGGTCAGCGGCGTTCTTGACCAACTCGCAGTATTTGTTCCTCACGGATCACTCGGGCGTTGGAAATCCGCACGCGAAACCGAAGACCTCGAAATACAACGTCGAACGACTTGACCAGTTGATGATTCGCATGATTGCGGGCGAGTTGTCCGGTCGCAAACTGTTGCCCACCGATATCATTGCCACAGAAGAAACTGACGGAAGCCAACCGCCCGAGCAAACGCTTCCCGCTCAAGAAACCAGTGCGATCTCACAACCGATGCTGTACTGTGCGACGGCACCACCAGGAATGCTCGAGCGATCCTGGGGTCGTTGGGCATTTCTAGGAATCTGCTTGCTGGCCTGTTGCTTCTTGGATCGACTGTGTTAGCGATCCTTGCCGCTGCTTGAAAACACGCCCGAGGCCCCACGAATTCAGGGCGACCACAAATTATTGACAGTAATTCGTGGTCGCCCTGAATTTGTGGGGCCTCTTGCAAATGCGTGGTTTTCCAGATTGCCAGCACTCGCAGATGTGGCGAGGACGAATGAACAATGCTAGATGGCCTGTGCCAAGGTCGAGCAGAATAGTATTCTGGTAGAGTTGTCTAAGCATTGGTGAGTTCATGAGTAGGTCCCGTCAATTTGTCCTGTCCGCGTTGCCGCCGTTCATCGTCGTTGTGTTTCTACTTCACGCGGCCCCGGCAGCATGCGCACAAGCTCCGCAGAATGCACCCTCATTTCGCAACGAGGTGATGGCAGTGCTATCGCGTGCCGGCTGCAACATGGGAACTTGCCACGGCAATGCGAACGGTAAGGGCGGCTTCAAGCTTTCTCTTCGCGGTCAGGATCCTCAGGCTGATTTTCGCGTACTAACGCGAGACGACGGTTCACGCCGCGTCAATCGTTTCCGACCGGAATCGAGCTTGATGCTGAAGAAGGCCACGATGGCGATCCCTCATCAAGGGGGAAAGCGGTTCGCGATCGCTTCAAAGGAATACCAAATCATCAAGCAGTGGATCGCCGATGGTTTGAAAAATGACGTTTCGACCGCGTCGGAATTAGAGGAACTTTTTGTCACGCCAGACCACGCGACGATTTATGCTCCTAAGTCTTCCGTGCCGCTGAAGGTCGAGGCACGATTCCGTGATGGCTCGACCCGCGACGTGACGCCGTTAACTGTGTTTGAGTCCTCGGCTTTGTTCGTGAATGTTGACGAAACTGGACTAGCACGAGCGGAACATGCTGGGCTAACGGTTGTCACAGCGAGGTATCTCAACGAGCAGGCGGCGATTCGTCTTGAGTTTGTTTCGAATCGACCCGGTTTCGCTTTCTCTGGCCCGAAGCCGGTCAACTTCATTGATCACGCCGTGTTCTCTCAATTGAAACGACTTCGAATCAATCCGTCGGCTGTCTGTGATGACACAACCTTCGTGCGACGCGTCTATCTCGATGTGACCGGCCTGTTGCCGTCGGAAGAAAAGGCGAAAGCGTTTGTCGCTTCGAAGGATCCGAAGAAGCGAGAGAAACTAATCGACGAGTTGCTCTCATCGCCCGAGTTCGTTGACATGCAAACTTTGCGATGGGCAGACCTTTTGAGGGTTGAAGTCAGAACGCTCGATCCTAAGGGAGTGTCGGTCTTTTATCAGTGGATTCATGATGCCATTGAGAATCAGAAGCCGCTCAACCAGTTCGCTCGCGAGTTGCTGGAAGCTCGCGGCAGCACCTACAAGGTGCCGGCGACAAATCTGTACCGAACGTTACGCGATCCCTCGACACGCGGAGAAGCAACAGCTCAGCTCTTTCTTGGGATACGCTTGCAGTGTGCGAAATGCCACAACCATCCATTCGACCGATGGACACAGCAAGACTACTACGGCTGGTCAAACTTTTTTTCTCGTGTTGATTACAAAATCATCGAGAACAAGAGACGCGACAAGTTTGACAAGAAGGAGTTTGTTGGCGAGCAGATCGTCCAACTCAAACCCGACGGCAATGTTACCAATCCAGCAACTGGTGCTCCGGCTGGTCTCCACTTTCTCGGCGCGTCAACGAAGACTGAAGGCGACGAGAAGAAGCAAGATCGGTTAAAACGCGTCGCGGCTTGGGTCAGTTCGCCCGATAACCGCCGCTTTGCGGCAACTCAGGCGAATCGAATTTGGTTCCAACTGACGGGCCGCGGTATCGTCGATCCGGTCGACGATTTTCGGTCAACCAACCCGGCGGTCAACCCGAAGTTGCTTCAAGAATTGACCGACGAGTTCATTCGTGTTGGCTTCAAAGTTAGACCGTTGATGAGAGCCATTCTGAATTCGGCCACGTATCAGCTTTCCTCGATTCCCAACGAAACAAACAAGGAAGCCGGCCAGTTGTTCGCACGCGTCGAACCGCGCCGCTTGACGGCCGAGCAGACCTTGGACGCTCTGTGTCGCGCGTTGCAGGTCGATGCCCGATTTGGCGGCCACGACAAGGGAACACGCGCTGTCCAGCTTCAAGGCGTTCGCAATGGCAACCATCGATACAGCAAACCAGAAAACGGCGACCGCTTCTTGGCTCTGTTTGGAAAGCCCGATCGGCAGTTGACTTGCGAGTGCGAAAGGTCCGGACAGACGACACTGGCTCAGACATTCGAAATGGTCGGTGGTGAGGTGTTGAACGAACTGTTGAATGACTCGTCGGGACGAATTCCCTCATCAATCAAACAAAACGAATCGGATCAGCAAATCATCGAGTCGATTTATTGGGCGGCAGTTTGTCGAAGTCCAACCCCTAAAGAATTGGCGGCGATGACAACTCACGTTAGCCGCGTAAGCGATCGTCGGCGTGGGCTGGAAGACGTTGCCTGGGCCATCTTGAATTCAAACGAGTTCTTATTGCGTAGATAACAATTCATGAACACACATCAGTTGGTCAATCAGATCGGACATTACAACCGACGTGATGCGTTGCGGGTTGGCGGCCTCGGTATGTTTGGTCTGACACTGCCGCGATTGCTGCAAGCGAAGGACGCCGTCAAAGACGCACCACCAGTTCGAGCGAAGTCGGTGATCTTTCTGTTCCAATGGGGCGGTCCGAGTCACGTTGACATGTTCGATCGCAAGCCGAACGCGCCGGATGGCTATCAAGGACATTACGGCTGGATCCCATCTTCAGTTCCCGGAACACCTGTTTGCGACCTTCTGCCCGAGACCGCAAAGGTGATGCACAAGATTGCCCAAATCCGAACTGTGCATCACGCAATGAACAATCACAACTCGGCCGGTTACACGGCGCTAACGGGAGTTGAACCTCCCACCGATGATCAGCGGCTGCGTGATACGGTCGACTTGTTTCCGGCATTGGGGTCGGTCGTTGACGCAGTCGCGCCGAGTAAGAATGGGATGCCGACTTTCGTGTCTTACCCTTACACGCTTGCCGACGGTTCGAAGACGCCCGGTCAAGGCGCCAGCTTTCTTGGCAAACTTCACGACCCTTTGTTTATTCCGAACGACCCCAACGGCGACGACTTTAGATTGCCTCAATTGAGTCTTCCGGCAGGCGTTTCCGCCGGTCGATTGAGTAATCGTCGCAGCCTTCAACAGTTGATCAATCGTCAAACACAGGAACTTGACAAGTCCGCGGCGGCACGTGGGTTGAATGCGTATTACGAAAAAGCACTGGGGATGCTGAACTCTCAGCGCGTGCGCGAGGCATTCAATCTGTCCGCCGAGCCCAGCAAGCTTCGTGATTCTTACGGTCGAACAACCTACGGCCAAGGATGTTTGTTGGCGCGTCGTCTGGTCGAGTCTGGCGTCAAATTCGTCACCGCGTATTTCGACAAGAGCATTGGTGGTCGCCGCATCACCGATGGCGGCTGGGACACTCACGGTTTTGACAATACGCGGATGTTCAAGATTCTGCCAAAGCGTCACTTTCCGCTGACCGAACAAACGTTGCCGACGCTTTTGAATGATTTGGAGTCGCGCGGTCTGTTGGATGAAACTCTGGTTGTCTGGGCTGGCGAATTCGGACGAACACCGAAGGTCAACAAGAACGTCAGCCGCGATCACTGGCCAAAATGCTACACCGTTCTTCTTGCCGGTGGCGGCGTCCAAGGCGGAGCAATCTACGGACGATCAGATCGGACGGGATCCTTTCCCGATCGAGACCCGGTCACCACCGGAGACCTTGCCGCAACGATTTACGAGCTACTTGGGATCAATCCCGAAACTGAGATTCGCGATAACCTGGATCGGCCCTTGCCCATCGCCAACGGGCAAGCCGTTCGATCGATCTTTTCATAGCGGCATTCTTCAAAAAAGTCATCTGGCCGTGAAAGAAATCACGGGCAAGTGCGTCATAATGGATAGGAGAGGCGCGACGCCGACCGTAAACCGGAATCAATCGACCTGAAGAACACGTGAAGCGGGCCAATGCATTCCAGTCCACCTGATACACGAGCTAGCTTGATCCTGCGACTGCGAAACGCCGCGGATGCCGAAGCGTGGGACGAGTTTACGACGATTTACTCACCAGTTGTTTTTCGATTGGCGACTCGCCACGGGCTGCAGCCGGCTGATGCCGACGATCTGGTGCAAGAAGTTCTTTCCGCGGTGGCTCGTTCCGTTTCGCGATGGCTTAAGCGGGACGATCGAGGCACGTTTCGAGCTTGGCTGTTTCGAATCGCTCGCAACACAGCGATCGACTTTTTGACTCGGCACAAGCATCAGCCGTGGGCAACCGGTGGCGACGAACAGTGAGGAGTCGACAGGATCGCTCAAGCGGACGCTGGCATTTCGAGTGACTTTGATATCGAGTACCGTCGAGAAGTGTTTCGTTGGGCTTCCGCACGCGTGCAAATGCCGTCACCGAGAAAACGTGGCGTGCGTTTTGGTTGAGCAGCGTCGAGGGCCATGTGATCAAACACGTTGTGGGACAAGTCGGCATGAGCGTTGGCAGTGTGTACATCGCGCGCAGCCGAGTCATGAAACGCCTGCAAACACTCGTCAAAAAGTACGAGGAGATTTCCGATGCTGAAGACATGTAGCGACAATTCATTGCAAGCATTGATTGATGCGGACGATATTGCAGGCAAGTTCTCCGAAGCCGCCGAGCACGTCGAATCATGCGAGTACTGTCAAACTCGGATCGGAGAGTTAGCCGCTGATGAAGACGAGTGGCACGAAACAAAACAGTGGCTAACGAGCGACAACGCTGACGAAGCTTGCCAAGAATACAATTTCGACAATCCGTTGCGTGAAACTGCCGACGGCCATCGCTCACGTTCGTGGTGTGATTCCATGGCGAGTCAGATTCTCGCGGAGCCCTCACACCCTGAGATGTTGGGACGCATCGGGCGATATGAGGTTGAACGAGTGATTGGCGCTGGTGGCATGGGTGTTGTGTTCAAAGTTTTCGACAGTGAGCTAAATCGTCCGGCTGCCGTCAAAGTGCTAGCACCGTTTTTGGCGGGCAGCGGTGCGGCTCGAAAGCGGTTCGCTCGAGAAGCACGCGCCGCGGCGGCCGTTGTCGACGAACATGTTGTGGCCATTCACAATGTCGAGTCTGATGGGCGGGAATCTCCGTTCTTGGTCATGCAATACGTAGCCGGCGAGTCCTTGCAAGCTCGGCTTGATCGCTGTGGACCTCTTGAGATTTGCGAAGTGCTCCGGATTGGAATGCAAACCGCGAGCGGGTTGGCAGCCGCACAGGCACAGGGATTGGTTCATCGTGACGTCAAACCGTCGAATATCTTGCTTGAAGAGCAAGTCGACCGGGCACTATTAACCGACTTCGGGCTGGCCCGCGCGAGGGACGACGCCAGCCTCACTCATTCGGGCTATCATCCCGGCACACCACAATACATGTCTCCCGAACAAGCTCGCGGAGAAACCGTTGATCAACGCAGCGACCTATTCAGTCTGGGCAGCGTGTTGTACACGATGTGCACCGGCCGGCCGCCTTTCCGAGCAGAAACGAGTTACGGAGTGCTGCGGCGTATTACCGATGAAGAGCCGCGACCGATCCGTGAACTCAACCCAGCCATACCCGAATGGATGAGTCAATTCATCTCGAAACTGATGTCGAAGCGACCCGAAGATCGGTTTGAGTCGGCAAGCGAAGTTGCCGAGTTAGCCAAGCAATGTCTTGGTCATGTCCAACAACCGACAACCGTGCCATTACCGAAGAGATGCCGCGTCCACAAATCAACAAAGTCACCAATTCTAGGCATCGTCGCGTTGATTGCTGCGATTGCGTTTGGCTTGCTTGGGTTGCTCGCACTTCAACGCGCGGCGGCACCTAATATCGCTGGTTGGTGGAACGGTGAGGGTTGGGGAGACGTTGCCTTAGAAAAGCAAAAAGATGGCAGTTACTCGGGAAGTTACACCGATACGTTTGGGATGGAGAAGGGTGAGCTGCGGCTGGAATGGTCCGCAATCGAAGACCGCTTCAAGGGCACTTGGCGTGAAGGCAAGAATCGTTTCGGCAAGATTTCAATACGGCTCGACGGGAAACTAATCCGAGGTGCCTGGACGACAAGCAAGGACTCGCGAATCAATCCCGGCATTCCTGAATTGTCGGACCTTGTGTGGGCTCGCCAAGATCCATTGAAGGGCAACGTTGCATTGAGCACGCGCGGGGCCAAAGTCGAAGGGCCTGACAGTCATCCGCAGAATCTGCTGGATGGAAAGACAACCGGATACCACGGGATGCGCGGATGGACTCGAAGCCTGACGCCCGCCACTTGGACGGTAACATTACCCAGAGAATATCCGCTTCAACAAGTCCGGCTTTTGTTGTACGACCGAGACACTCGCAAGTTTCGCTATAAGGTCGAGGTCTCGGCCGACGGGAAGGTTTACGAGGTGGTTGCTGATCAAAGCAAAGAGTGGGCTCGCAGTTGGCAAGTGCATTCGTTCTCACAGCGGCCCGTCCGCTACATTCGCTTACAATGTCTTGATAGCTCTTACAACAATCGCCCTCGAGAGGACGGATTCTTTGCCGTCGAGTTGGAAGCCTATTGTGTGCCGCCCAAACTACGGCGACCTGTTGCCATCGGAATGCCGCTCGGTGATCTGAAGAACATCGGCCAGCCTCCGTATATGCTTGAGTTTTCAAGTAAACGGCAATCGTATGTGCGCATCCCGAAGTTGCAGTACGACGGCAGCCACCCGATCACATTCGAAGCAACTGTGATGTCGTTGTATCGCGGGTCAATCATCGGAGACTTTAATGGTTCGGGGCTTGGCCTTGACGTTGCCAACGGCCTTTGTGCGTTCCATGTCAATGACGGTCGTGATGCTGACAATGGGTTCGTCCAAGTCAAATCAAAGACATCGATCGGACGCAACAAGCTGGTTCACATTGCTGGTATCTTTGATGGGCGGCAGTTAAGCCTGTTCGTTGACGGAAAACTGCAAGGTAAGAAGACAATTGGCGAGTTCAACAAGTCGACGCTTCCTTTCCTGGTTGGAGCCGATCCCGACTCGAACAGCGAGCCAACGCAATTCTTGAACGGCTTCATCGATGACTTGCGAGTTTCCAAGAGTGCTCGCTATGACAAGGACTTTGCTCCACCAAAGCGACTTGTCCCCGATAAGGACACGCTCTTGCTTTATTACTTCGATGAAGGCAAAGGAAACGTTGCCATCGATGCATCCGGCAACGGGCTCGATGGCAAGCTCCACAATGCCAAGTGGGCCGCATCTCTTGTCCCATTCGATCCAATAAGTCGTCTGCACCAATTGGGTGTGCAGCTCAAATACAAGAATGGTGTCGCCAATGAATTCACGTTTGGCAACTCAACACAGATCACAGACGACGACCTAAAAGTGCTGGAGTCTCTGAACACAATCGAGCACTTCACTTTGATCGGTTGCGTCAACGTGACAGATGCCGGGTTTGCTCACTTGCGACATTTGACTCGCTTGCAAGGCCTGAATCTCTCACCCAGCAACATCACCGATAAGGGGCTCGAGAACGTCAAAGGAATGAAGAACTTGTGGATGTTGGGGCTGAACAGCACTCGCATTACGGACGCTGGTTTGCAGCACTTGATCAATAACCGAAAGCTCACTGTCCTCTATCTCAATAACACCAAAATCAGTGACGAAGGGCTGACATTCCTGGAGCAAATGAAAGACATGTACTGGATGGACTTGGAATCCACAGGCATTACCGACACGGGTTTGGCACATTTGGGGCACATGTCGAAGCTCAAGCTGTTAAGTCTTGGCCGCACGCGCGTGACCGATGTTGGATTGCCGCGGCTGCAACGTTTTTCGAATCTCGAATTACTCGGTCTAAACAACACGGCTGTCACAGACGCTGGTTTGCGACATTTGTCGAAAATCACATCGCTAAAACAACTCATTCTAAATGATACTCATGTGACCGCCGTCGGTTTGTTTCACTTGGCCCGCCTGAAGAATCTGAAGGTTCTACAATTACTCAACACGCCAATCCCGTCAGCCAGTATCGAAGAGCTTCGCAAGCTGCTGCCGCGCAACTGTGAGATCAAACATAGCTACGCTCGCCGGTCCAATCTTCCACTTGAAACACTCTCGCCACCAACGCCAACCGATCACAAGAATCACATCAATTCTGTCGTGTTTTCGCCTGACGGAAAGACGATTGCGGCAGGAGATGCCGCGGGCAACGTTATCCTGAAAGATGCGGCGACAAACAAACAACGGCTTACTTTGAACAATGTGCAAGTTATTCAATGCATCGATTTCTCGCCCGATGGAAAGACGCTGGCCACTGCCGATCGAGGATCCGGCATCACATTTTGGGATGTTGCCACTGGTCGGAAGATTCAGAAATTCCAAAATCATGAATCTGTCGTTATGAGTGTCGCTTACTCTCATGAGGGCGACGTCTTGGCATCTGCGGGCGATGACCTAGTCGTGAGGATCTGGGACATAGCAAGCGGTAAGCTGCGTGCAGCGATGACCGGACACTCGCAATCGATCCAAGAAGTCGTGTTCTCTCATGATGGCAAGAAGCTCGCGTCGGTCGGTCTTGATGGAAACTTACTCATCTGGGACGCAATCGCTGGCAATTTGCTGAGTGCTTTTCAGGTCGACAATTCTGGAATGGGGCTGACGTTCTCTCCAGATGACAAGATGATTGCCACCGCGAACTACCCACCGAAAGTCCAACTGGTGGAAGTCAGAACCGGGAAAGTTTTGGCCACGCTGAAAGGTCATCAAAATCGTGTTCGTGACGTAGCCTTCTCGCCCGATGGTCGCGTGCTGGCTTCCGCTGGCGACGACAAAACGATTCGTCTTTGGGACATCAAATCACATCAGCAAATTGGTTTACTTACCGGACATGCCGGGCGAGTTCACGATATCGAATTCTCTACCGATGGCAAACGCCTTGTCTCAGGGAGTGCAGACAAGACAACTCGCGTTTGGGATGTGGAGCAATTTACATCAGCGAATGGAGTCCGCACGGGTAACTACCGCTTAACGATTAATCCCCAACGCCACGTTGCCGACGTGCGATTGTTGCCCAAGGCTTTGGCAATCCCCATTCCAGCAAATTACCCGTGCACAATCTCTTGCACGGGCAAGGCTCGCAGCAACAACAACGGCGGCGAGGACGCATTCCCGGGAGTCATCTTGCACTATCAAGACAAGAATGATTCTGACGGCAACAACTCGGTCTACACCGTTCTTCGTCCGGGAGAATCATTGAAGACAGGCGCGATCTTTGGCAACCAAAATGGAGTGGGCACGTTGCATGCGTTTCTCTTCGAATGCAACGACCCGGCGACAAACAATTCTGGACACTACACGCTAAGCATCGCGAACGCGCAAATCACATCGACCATCCAACCGATCTATAAAGTCGAAGCAACGAAACACGTGCAGCGCATCGACAACGGCTTGATTCCCGCTGTTCTCGAAGTTCCTTCGGGAGCGAAGTACAAAGTTTCGTGCAGTGGCGTCGCCCGAAACAACACAAACGGCGGAGACGACCGTTTCCACGGAGTTCTTGTCCATTATCAAGACACCAAGGATTCGGACGGCAATCGATCGGTCTATCGTGTCTTGCGCGACGGAGAAAGCTTCGTGACCGACACGATTTACGACACAGGCGGTGGGCTTGGCAAACTAAGAGCCCTGGTGATCGACAGCGACGGCGTGGCCTCAAACAACCGTGGCAACTTCACCATCCGTTTGCAACAACAGAATAGTGAGTCACCGTGAGCCATCGAGTCCAAGGTGTCCTCATACCTGGTGCCGTGCGTTGATGTGAGTTCCACTGTCCACCTTTTCTGGGCAATACCACTTGGGAAGAAATTCTGAAATCCTTGCGGATTCAATGTGGGATTACATCTATGCCTTTGACTTCGAATGCATAGATTTGATGCCGAAACGTGGGCGCTCCTTAGACGTTCTCGCGGGTTGTGTTTCGAGGGTCGTTGCTCTCGCCACGAGAATTACGACCAGAAGTACGGCACCAGTAAATTCTGCCGGATCTCGCACTTGACCCGAATTTCTAGATTCATTACATATCCGCCCGCACTAGGGTAACGCCCTGTGTTTCTCTCTCTCCGTCGCCGAAACTCCCCCCAAACCTCTCCAATCGGCTATTCAATTTCTGAATTGCCGAAGGCAAAGTCGCGTCCACATAACATGGATTGTTGCTGTGGTTCGCTGACGGCAAGGAACTCTTCATTCGTAGGAAGACGGAAATGCTACGCTTTACTTTGCAATCGCTTTGCGCTTGGACAATCGTGTTGTCACTGGCCGTGACGGCTCAAGCTCAATGGTTTTCGAGCCCGTGTGGTTGTCGTCGGCAACCCGTACTGCAAACTTGCTATCGACAAGTCCCCGTCACGCAATATCGGCAAGTCCGACGGACGGTCAAGAAGCCAGTGATCGAACGCAAGTACGTCGACCAAAAGTACACGGCGTATCGACAAGTCGTCGAAAAGAAAACGGTCGAGATCCCCACCGTCTCGTATCAAAATGTGACCGAGTACCGCTCGCGGGAAATCAATAGCGGGCGTTGGATGACCCGTCACGTGGCGAATCCGAAATGTACTCCATGCCAGTACAACAATCGCCCTGGACTGCTGGCGGACTTAGATCGGTTGGGTTATGCCATTCGATCATCGTTCGTGCCGAATTACACAACCGTCCGGCAATACGTGCCTCAGGTGACCGTGCAAACATTTCCGGTCACTCGTCAAGTGGCCATTCATGGAACGCGAAAGGTGACGCGCAACGTCGCCAAAATGGTGCCCTACACGGCGACGCGAAAAGTGGCCGTTGACCGCGTGAAGTATGTCGAGCAAGAAGTCGTCGCCATGGAGCCGTACACCGTTGTGCGAACGGTTCCCATCGGTCCGGCCTCAACATTCGCCTCGGCCCCTGTGATCATTCGCTCAAGCCGCACGGCACTGCGACCGTCACCGGATCCCGTCAGTGCTGAAAGTGACGGCAAGAAAAAGTCACGCAACGCCAACTCGTTCAACAATAAGTACGAAAAAGATCCCGCACGCTCGAGCGACCGACGCTCAGATGATCGCGGGCGAAGCAACACGGAAACCAGTGAATTGGGTGATGGCGAGATCTCGATTAGTGCAATTCCAACCTGGACTGCGCGAGCGAAGACTACCAAGCCGAAAAGTGCCAAGCCCGTGCCATCCATTGTCCGTGTCAGCGGTTGGAGGGCTCGCGTGCCAAGCAAATCCGATATTCGAGGCAAGTCAATTGACGGCCCGATTCTTCAAGCCCCCTCACTTGTCGCTGCGAGACCTTAGTTCCGGAACACCTCGCACGGCAGTTTCATTTCAATACCCAATCCTTGGGACTCCACCACGGGAACCACACCTTTCTATTCCCACCGATTTTCCTCGCGGCACCAGTTTCATGCTGGTGCCCTCTTTTATTGGTGCTGTTAAGAGATTCCAATTTGGTAAAAGAAACCAATCGTTCCGGATGCCACCATCCTGACGTCCTAGAATCGATCGAATTGTGAGACTCCGCGTTTCTCAATCTATCGGATTTGCGTATAGTGGAGGTCACGCAAACCTTGCTGCTTTTGACTCCGAGCCACCTTTCATGAACGACAACGGCTTGATGCAACGCGTTCAAGCGGGCGCGCACCAACGTTTCGACGAGTTGGTGAATCGCTACCGTTCTGTCTTGTTGAGGGTCGCGGAAAGTAAGCTTGGCGATGCGTCGCGAGCGGAAGATGTCGTGCAAGAAACGTTTCTGGCGGTGTTTGCAGCTCGCCAGAGTTTCAACCCGGATATGTCGTTTCGAGCTTGGATCTGGACCATCCTCTTGAACCTCTGCCGCCGCGACATAAAACGCCGCGCGGTGAGTTTGCCCAGCGTTACCAGTGATTCGATTGACCAAACGCACACCGAACATGCAGGCTTCGCACCAGGATCAACGGTGCTCAAAGAGATCTTGGTTGCCGAGCAGAATCAGCAGTTGCACCAATGGCTGCAACTGTTGCCAGAAACGCAAGCCGATGCGCTGCGGCTGCGGTTCTTTGCCGGCTTGAAGTTTCAGGAAATCGCCCAGGCCATGTCGTGCAGCCTGAATGGAGCCAAAATGCGCGTCAAGAACGGACTAGTGAAGTTGTCAGCGATGGCTCAACAATACCAACCCTTGGACTCCGAGGGGGACATAAGATGATGATGAATTGCGATACCGCTTTTGACCACATGACGGACGCCGAGCTTTGGGATAGTCCCGAATTGAACGAACACCTTAGCGGCTGTCCGCGTTGCCGACAGATGCAAGAAACGCTCGCGCCAGCACTCGGGCTGTTTGACGTTCCAAGTGTGCCGTCGATCGAAGACGAACCCTTGGACTTTTCGGCGAACGAGGATGTTTACCACACGGATCACGATGGTGCTTCCGGTTCGCGGCCATTCTTGACTGGGGAAGCCGTTCGCCTGGCCGAGGAAGTTGCTGCACAGCTTAAGCCCCAACGCGATGCTCACCACACGCCGGCTCGTCGGTCCATTCGACAGGCCGTAAACTTCATTGTCGGCGGTCTGGTCGCGTGCGCGTTTGCGTTCCTGTTTTTCAAGTTCGATCAACGCGTCCAACAAAAGACCACAGCTCACCAGTCACGACAGTCGGCGAGTTGTTGGTGGCAAGAGCCCTCGGCATTCTCTCGCCAACAAGAGCAGCCAGCCATCGAGTCGATGATTCTTGGTTGCTTGGAATGCCATAATTGCTCGACCGAAAATGAAGCCGCGTCGAAGGTTAACAAATCGCACTCCACCGTGCTTGCATGTGTCGCTTGCCATCAAGGCACGATCAGTGAACAGTTCTCCGATCACGTCCTATCGGATGCGGATTCCACCGGGCATCGAAACAAAGGCGCGTTGATTAGTTGCCTGTGGCCTAACCCCAACGGATAGAAGCAATCGTGCGGTTCGAAGCAAACGTGCTTGGGCGGCTGATCTGCTTCACAACGTTGGTGTTGTTGTGTTTGACGTTCTCATTGTGGACGCCGCAAGCCGACTTTCCGCGCGTCCCGTTTCTTGAGTTCTTAAAGAACATCCCCGGTTGGCTCGAGTGGCTCGCTCTCGGCGTCTCGATGGTTTCTTTGGCCGCATCCGCCATGATCACGCGCAGCAAAGCGAGTCCCTTTCAGTGGGTTGCTATCTTCGGTTTGACGCTGTTGATCCTGGCTGATCAGCACCGATTTCAACCGTGGGCATTTCAGATGCTTCTTCTGCTGCTGGTCTTTTCGCTAGCTCAACAAGTTAGATATCGAAGCCCAGTGAATGAATTGATTGCCGTCCAGGAACCCGAACTCGACAAGGCGAAGATCAGCTCGGACAGCACAAGTCCGCGTCTCTTGAGAATGCAACTGGCTGGCTGGCTGACGATTTCGATTTACATTTACTCAGGAATTTCCAAACTCGACTACAGTTTCGCGACGACGCACGGTCAGCAATTAATCTCTGGCTTGTTAATGAACAGCAGCAACGTTGCTGAGTGGCCCAAGAGCGTCTCGGTTCCATTGACGCTATTGATGCCGATCGGTGAGATCAGCGTTGCCGTCTTGTTGCTGGTGCCGCGAACGCAGCGAGTTGGTTACTTAATATCGCTAGGTATGCACGCGGCTCTGATTTGGGCCGTCGGACCATGGGGGCTAGGACATCAACCGGCTGTGCTTGCATGGAATCTCTATTTCATTGCGCAGAACGGATTGCTGTTTGCCAGCAGCAGAGAACTGACATTCGAAGCAATTGAGGTCGACCACGCACAAAAGCGTCGCAGGGACGTGGTTGCTCAAGCGATCATCGCCATTGCAATTCTCTTTCCTATTCTCAGTCCGTTTGGATTCTACGATGTTTGGCCTGCCTGGGGATTGTATGCATCACGGCCAGCACGAGTGCGTTGTTATTTGAACGAAGCGGCACGTGAAAAACTGCCGCCTCGGTTGCAGAAGTATGTCGGCCAGCCTCAAGAGATCTTCTCACCTTGGAATCGTTTTCACTTGGATCAATGGTCGCTCCACGCTCACGACGCGCCGATTTATCCTGAGGACCGGTTTCATGTTGCTGCAGCGTTAGCAGTTGCTCGGCGATATAACTTGTCGGGAGATCTTAAAGTTGTTCATCAGTCTGCGGCCGGGTGGCTCAGTTTGGAAAGGGTGTCGCAAGAATTCGTTGGTGTCGACGAAATACAAGAGTTCGCTGCTGACTTCCTTCTGAATTGCAATGGTCGACTGCGTTGATTCTCGAAATGAGAAGCCCGGCTTTTCGCGAAAGCCGGGCTTCTTCGCCGCTAATCTGGTATCAAATTGAAACCGGGCGAATAAATTCCAGGTAATACCTTGGGCCGCGGGTCTCCGCGATTGGAAAGTTTTGTGCATAACGTCGATGACGTCCAACTTGTGAAACAGTGCCTTACCGGCGACCAACTTGCTTGTCGAGCCTTCGTCGAGCGATTTCAGGGAGCGGTCTTTGGTCTCTGTTTACGAATGTTACGCCATCGACAAGATGCGGAAGACGTGGCGCAAGAAGTGTTTGTGCGGGTTTTTCGGAATCTGCATCGATGGGATTCCAACCGCCCCATCAATCCGTGGCTGTTGACCATCACCGCCAATCGTTGCCGCACATATATCGAGCAGCGTTCCCGAAAACCAACTCAGTCAGAAATCGTCGAGGACACCGAAGCGAAAGCAGACCGATCTATGTCACAGGATTTCGTCGAAGAACTGCAACTGGCACTCGACGCACTGAGAGAAGAATACCGCAATTGTTTTGTCTTGTTTTATCAAAATGAACTCAGTTGTGCTGAGGTCAGCGAAGTCTTGGGATGCCCCGAGGGCACGGTCAAGACATGGCTGCATCGGGCTCGACGTGAAGTTGCCGATTTCCTGAAGAATCGGGGAGTAACTACAGATGAACAAGTCGCCGTCTCATGACATGACATGCATCGATTTCCAAAATCAGTTGCAGGCGATGATCGAATCACGAGTGATGGACGATCGCGAGGCACTCGCAAGTCACGCCGAGTCTTGCAAATCATGCCGTGAAACGTGGGAGCAACATGCGATCTTGGAAGCCGTGATTCCAGCCTGGAAAGCACAAGTACCCCAAGTGGACTTAGCCGACAAGGTGATGCTCAGCCTTTTGAGTCGGACTGGAACTGTTCAGCAACACGCTGCCACTTCATCAAACAACACGGCGCGGCCGACTCAAAGACGCGGATCGTTTGGCATTGTCATGACCGCGGCCGCATGTCTGTTCTTGGCGGCTCAGTTGGCTCTACGAAGCCGAGACAACTCGGCCGAACGCATCACCACATCGCAACCGAATGAGGTCCAGCAAAGTCCCAATCAATCTGGTGATGAGTCGCTTGTGGCAAATGATGAAAACCAGTCTTCGTCGAATGGTGCGAACAACTACAAAACGACAAGTGTCCAACTGGTCAACCTGAGCTACAACGCCGTTGAGTCAGTGACAGAAATAGCCAAGTCCGTTGTACCTGGTGGACAACAAACCTCGACCGAGCAGCCAAGCGCAAGTAACATCGGCGGTTGGATCGACCAGATCGAACCGTTTGGCGAACGCCTGGACCGAGCAATGGATCGTCTCATCAACACCCTCGACACGAAACCATCCAATTCGTGAGCGAGACGATCTGCAGTCGGTCAAGCTGATGAGAAGACAATCATGGCGACACTTGACCGACATCGATGGGATGCACTCACACAGCGCATGTCACTGCTGTGCCAACCGCTCGCGTTTGAGAATCTCAACAAATGCCTCTCCGAACGACACCGTCATTATCACAACAGTGGACACGTCGCGGATTGTCTTGCTCAGTTCGATTTTGCTTCCGAGCAACTTGTCATCGAAAACGCTGACGAAATTGAGTTCTCGATATGGTTACACGATGCGATTTACTCGCCGCGCAAGAGTAACAACGAAGCCAAGAGTGCGAACTTGGCTCAACAGATTCTACGCGACGGCGGTGCGGGGCAAGCGACAATCGGCAACATTCAACGTTTGATCATGGCCACAAAACACGAGGCCGTCCCGTTAGCGTTTGACGAGCAGCTGATCGTTGATATCGATCTCAGCATTCTTGGCCGAGACGCAACTGCGTACGACGCCTACGAATCGGCAATTCGTCGCGAGTACGCTTGGGTACCTCACCCGATGTACGCGAAGAAAAGAACGCTTGTGCTCGAGGCATTCTTAGAACGCGATCGAATCTACTCGACCGACATCTTCTTCGATCAGTTCGAGGCCGCGGCGAGAGACAACTTGCGCCGTGCGATCGCTGCTCTTTGACGGACGAGGTCGCGCGAATTACCATGGCTAGACTGACACCCTCGCCCTTCGCGCATTGGATCGATTCATGTCAAGAATCTTGCTGTCTGCCCTTGTCTTTGTGTTGCTCACAACTTCCGCCGATGCAGCCAAAAAGTCCTGGCTCTTCGTCTCGCTGCTTCAAGAAAAGAAGATTGTCACCTTCGAGCGAAATGCTGAATCAGGCGAGTTAACTCGGCGCGGCGAAACGAATTGTCCAGCCGAGCCAGCGTTTCAAAGCGTCTCGCCTGACAGCAAAACTTTGTTTGTGTCGTTTCGATCAAGCGGCGAACTGGCAAGCTACCACATCAATGCGGATGGCTCGCTGAAACAAATTAGCGTTGTCGAAGGCGGTGCCGATCCGGCATACATACTGTCAGATCGCCGTGGCCGTTTCTTGTTGAGTGCGTACTACCTTGCCAACAAAGTCACCGTGCATCGACTTCGCAAAGACGGTTCGATATCGAAGAAGCCACTTCAAACGATCCCGACGGCTGACAAAGCTCACGGCATCGCGATCGACAGCAAGAATAGTCTAGCCTTCGTGCCTCACACCGGAGCAAACCGGATTTATCAATTCCAATTGAACGCCAAGACCGGTCAATTGAGCGCCAGCAACCCGCCCTTCTTCGCAACTCCGTCCGAGCATCATCCGCGGCATATCGTTCTGCATCCGTCTGATCGCTGGGCGTACACAAGCAACGAAGCCGGTGACGGAATCAGCGTCTATAACGTCGATCAAAAGAATGCGACGCTGAAAACGTTGCAGACCGTCAGTACGATTCCATCGAATTTCGATGGCAGCAAGAACGCAACGGCTCGCTGCGAAATCTCGCCCAATGGTCACTTTGTCTACGTTGCGAATCGAGGTCACGATAGCATCGCGTGCTTTGCAATCGATCAAAAGACCGGCCGTGTAAACTCGTTGGGGCAAGTCCCAACGGAGAAGACACCACGATCAATTACGATCGAACCCTCGGGCCGCTTTCTTTATGCGGCCGGACAAGGCAGTGGAAAACTCGCCGCGTTCCGAATCCAATCCGACGGCCAGTTGAAACGATTTGCCACTTATGAATCGGGACCAATTTCGTGGTGGGCGCTTGCTGTCGACACTCCGATTGATAAGCTGTCGAAATAACAATCAGCGTAGAGAGTACACCATGGAGATCCCCGAACTTGGCCCTCTCACAAAGCGTGAACGATACGATGAGTACGTCAGTGAGCCATTGGAGCATGCGACATTCGAGCGATCCAATCGCGAGCGCATCAACAAGGTCGGACCTTTCGACGGCCATCTCACAAATTCTGACGCGTACGACAACCCAGACGTCGTTTATCGATAGGCGAAGTCAAGTCACTGCCAACAGCGAACGAGCTAGCAAATGTTGAGATTATTTCTTCCCCTGATCATCGTGTCGACAACCTCGGTTGCCATTAAAGCCGAAGACGCCGACGTCAACAAATTCAGCAACGACGTGCAATCGTTGCTGAAGAAATATTGTCACGAATGTCATTCGGGCGACTTAACGGAAGCCGAGATTGATCTTGGTGCCTTCAAGAACATCGGCGATGTGCGCAAGCAAACGAAGGTTTGGATCAAGGTGCGCGGGATACTCGAGAGTGGGCAGATGCCGCCAAAGGACTCGCCGCAGATGTTGGATGTTGAGCGGGCGTTGTTGACGAAGTGGGTGCGTGGATTTTTGTTGAACGAAGCCAAGAAGCACGCGGGCGATCCGGGACGCGTGGTGCTGCGGCGGCTCAATAATGACGAATACAACTATACGCTTCAGGATCTGACGGGTGTGACGGCTTTGAATCCGACGCGTGAGTTTCCTGTCGACGGTGCTGCTGGCGAGGGCTTTACGAACTCGGGTAGCGCACAGGGAATGTCGCCGTCGTTGGTGCGAAAGTATCTCGACGCGGCTAAGGAAGTTTCTGAGCATGTTGTGTTCTTGCCTGATGGCATCGACTTCTCGCAGTTTACGACGCAGCGGGATCAGACGGATGAGCGGGTGGCTCGCATTCAAGCTTTTTACCGCCGTTTTACCAGCGAGGGCGGTGGGCAACCGGTGAACTTGCAGGGCATTCAGTTCGACACTAACCAAGGAGGCGTGTTGCCGCTGAAGAGCTATCTGCTGGCGATCATCGAGAATCGCGATGCCGTTGCGAACGGCGAGAAATCGATCGCCCAAGTCGCCAGTGAACGTGGCCTGAATGGAAAATATCTTGGTAAGATTTGGCCGGCTTTGATCGAGCCGCGGAAGCAACGTTCGTTGTTCTTCGATATCTTCGGCGCTCGAGTTCGCAACGCGAAGCCATCCGACGTGGACTTGATCATCAAGGACATAAAAGGCGTCCAAGCCACGATGTTCCGTTTCAATTCGATCGGTCACATCGGCAAACAGGGCAAGCCCAAGGTTTGGATGGAGCAAACAAATCCAGTCGTCTCGAACCGTGTCTTCTCCATCAAGATTCCCGAAACGACAACCAGCGACGTGACGATCTGTTTGATCGCCAACGATGCCGGCGACGGTGACGATGGTGATTTTGTGGCTTGGAAGAATCCGCGACTGACTCGAACCAACGACCCCGATATTCCCTTGCGGGATGTCGCCGGGTTGCTGGCCAAGATGACGAAGTTGCAACAAGAGGCACTTCAGAAGACCACGCAATATCTCGCAGCGGCGACTGCTGTTGAGAAGCTCGGCCCCGATGTCACCAAAGAGCAGATCGCGAAAGTGGCTGAAGACAGCGGGCTCGACCTGGACGCATTGAATGCGTGGCTCAGTTATTTGGTCATCGGCGAAACGAAACCGGTTATCGTTTCGGGCATGATTCGCGAGAAACACAGCAACCCCAATTACAACTTTGTCAAAGGCTGGGGTAGCTCGCAAACTCCGATCATCCTTGCCAACTCCAGCGATCAACAGGTGCGAATTCCTGGAATCTCTCGACCGCACGGCGTCACCGCTCACCCGTCGCCAACGCTATTCATTGCTCTTGGCTGGAAGAGTCCGATTGATGGATTGATCCAAGTTGACGCGCAACTATCCGACGCTCACCCCGAATGCGGCAACGGCCAGTCGTGGTTTCTGCAACATCGAAACAGCCGCAAAGTCGGCAACCTCTGGAAAGGCGATTTCACGATCGGCGGCAAGGCCACGATGCCAACACAAAAGATATCGATTCGCAAGGGCGAGCTGATTTCGTTCATCATCGGCCCCCGCCAAGGCAG
>PBMZ01000125.1 GCA_002722955.1 Planctomycetaceae bacterium
GGTGAGAAACATGAAGAATATTTCATTAGTTATTTGTGATTAGTTATTTGTGATTAGTTATTTGTGATTAGTTATTTGTGATTAGTTATTTGTGATTAGTCATTTGTTATTTCAGAGTCCCGTTCTGAACGACTTGGCAACTGCGGCTACGGGTTAAACTAGGGGATCGCGATGATCGCTGCTAAGAGCTAAACGCCACTGGCTAACCACTAGCCCTCTCGCTTCTTGCGGCGAGTTGTTTTTCCCTTTTTCCTTTTGGCCAATGGTTGATTCCAAATTTTCAGCTGCCGGCGCATTTCGTCCAAGCTAACAGGGATCGGTGGCGCTTTGACGCTGAGTTCGGCCTTATGAGGCGGCCCTGTGTAAATGGCTTCGTCAAATCGATCGACTTCCTTCTCTAAATCAATTAGCCACGGCGCGACGTCAATTCCTGATCCCGAGGTGTTGTTCAGATACTCTTCAATCTCAGTCCGCAATTCTCGGAATGCGGCCGAAGACTTCGGCAAATGGGCGTCTTCAATCGACTTCGGGATTAAAGCAAGCATGCGGTTCACGGCTAGCGGACGAACAAAGCGTTCTCGCAAGCGATCTGATATCGATGGCAACTGAATGCCACGGCTCTTTTCGAGTTCCTCGAGCTTATCGATGAACATGTCTGCTTGCTTCGCAGAAACCTTCTCGAGTCGCTCTTCCCAAATCCGGACGGCTTCATCTTTCTCGCACTGCGATAGTACTTCGTGTGCGATTCCTTGAGGAATAAAGTCCCAAGCTTCGCGATCGTACTCGGCTTCGACGCGTAAGAACTCGAGCAAGAAGTAGAACATCTCGCCGTAATCAGATTGCGTCGTTGTTGTGTTGTATTCCAAGAAGCGATCGAATTTATCGACGACTGATCCGTAAATCAGCTCGAGCATTTCGATAACGTGTTCCTCGTCGATCACATCTTCTTGTAGGTCATCGAGCAACTTGATCGGATTCAGTTTATTCTCGGTTTCGGCAAGCGTCTCTAAGAACCATTCGATGCCGTTGTGCAAGATGGCTCTGACGTTGCCCAGCGTCAACATCTTTGCGTGAAACAGGTCGGCTCCGTATGTCTCGATGAATTCCTTGACTTCGTCCCAAATAATCGTCGACTTCAAGCCTTCGACCGTTGAAAGACGCATCGTTCGGCTGTGTTTGTGCCACTGGTCTTTGTAGTGGTCGATGATCTGTTGCACGATCTCGACCAACCCCTCCGCAGGGAACTCGGGCGGTTCTGTCGCCGCCTGCCATGTACGAGACGAATTGATGACGCATTCCAGCGAGTTGCGAAGTGCCGTGCGAAAGATTCGGTCGAACTCAGTGACTGCCAAACCATTGGGTCGAGATTCACGTTCCATGCGATGTGCGGTTTGCAGCACATGGTAGGTCTCGCGGATCAGGCCAAGCCGCGGAAGTTGAGAGAGCAGGAATCTCACGTCCGTTTGAACTGTGCGAGCCGCCAGGATTTGCTTCGGGTGGCCTCCGTTGTCGAGCGGGATGTAGAGCAATGGATCGCGTCGCAGTCTGGACAAGAATTTCGGCAACAACACGTTGACCCTTGCCAAGTCGCGCTGAAGTACACTTCGGTAAACTTGCACCGTCAGCACTTCAACCTCGTTCAGTTCCAAATCCACGTCGTCTTCATCCAGCCAGCTAAGCAACGAAAGCTCGGCAACTCGGCAATTGATGTGCGTCGAGATGATGGTGTGAACGATATAGAACTTGGTTTGCAAATTCATATCGAACTCGACGTTCGAGTCGTGATCGCCGGACGGTGTTGAGATTTGGTAATCCCAGATCGAATTCAAGAGACTCAGCAATCCGGCTTGCAGGCTTCGTGCGTGCCGCGCCCAAAGTTTGAGTGTATCGATTTGGCCGGCCAATTCAGCATGTGAAAGCTCGGCTGGCGAGTTTCTCTCGCGAGAGACCAATCCCGAAACGGTGATTTGCCAAAGCTGTGCCAGCGTCGTGATGAACTTCAATCGAGGTTCGATTTCGCGGCTGATCGCCTCGAACTCGACCATTTCCATCGAGTAGCCGCCGTCCATCATCTGGCCATCGATGCCATCTTCGGCGCTGTCTTTGTAGACGACTTCGTCGTACGCCGCTTTGTACAAGTCGTCCTCGTCCTGGTCGTAGAAATCGCCAAAGGCCGAGTCTTCATCATCCGCCGTACCAGCGAACGGTTCCTCGACCGGCGCCGATGGTGGATTGCCAAGGGCCTCGTCCAATGTTGGTGCCACCCAGTACTCGCCCGAGTTTGCTTCGAGGTAATCGAACAGCCGCCGAATTACCGGCCAAGCTTCTTGCGGATTGCCATCTTGGCCAACTCTGCAGACCTGATTCATCCATCGTATCAGTAGCGAAAAGATCGAGTACGAACCGGATTCCAATCTGGCGGTTTCCGCCTCACTGAGCCATTGGATCAACAGCCCCATCGACGCTAAGTGGTCGCCTTTGTCGAGAAGTGTTGAGACGACTTGAGCGTAAGCTTTGGCGGATTCAAACTGAGAGACATGCTCGCGCCAAAAACCGATATCGCCGGATGACTCGCCGGCAGCCAACCATTCCGAAATCGCGCGAGCAACATGTCGAGCGGATTCGAAACTCTCGACGCCGAAGACTTCTTGCAGCTCATCAATTGTTGTCGTTGCAAAACGGTCCCAGAAGATTGCGAGGTTTTCGAAACGCTCGGCAATTTGGGATTCTTCTGGCTTGAGACCTTGGGCCGCCGCTTCGATTAACAAGCGGGAGTAGCACGAGAACGTTCGTTCGATTAAGTCCAACAGAATCTCGACTCGTTGATCGGGAATGCTGTCGTCGCGAGAATGAAACAATGGAAACTGGCCTTGGAATCCAAGAATATTCCACGGATCAACCAACGCACCACAATTGATTCCGCGATGGATCAACTCTTCGATCTGCTTCATTGTGTTCAAGGCATCGCGCACTTCACCTTCGTCGACTTGTCGGTTGGCCACAGAAATGTTGCATTGGATTTCGCATTCGATACGAATGGATGTGGCGGGGATGATGGCAGCCTGCTCGCGAGCTGCGGATGCGTAGCCCATACGAGCAAAGAGTTGAGCCAGGTGACGATGCTGAATTTGGCGGGCGCCGTAAAGCGCCAGATGAAGATTCAACGCCTGCCGAACGTGGCCGAAAGGCTGCTGCGTCACCTCGGCCTCGCGCCGCAGGCGGTCTGCCCGCGCGCCTTCAGCCTCGATCATCAAACGCTGATAAAACGTGTCTCGCTGACGAGCCACAATGGGTAGCAGCGATGTCAGGCTGATTGTCGAGTCGTGAGTGTCCGGGCCATATCCACTGATTGCCGATGCCATCAGCATTGTTCCGGTCAAGACTGCGGATGCGTCGTACAGGACCTCTTCGTGGTTGCCGGGATTATTATCGATCCAATCCTGTAAAGAATCCAAGATTGACTTGCGCAGAACGAATCGAGTGAAGAAGCCGCGTGTATTGATCAGATGCGGGTCCCATTCGCCGAACATGTAGTTCGTGCGTTTGTTGACCGGATGTTCGTGATCGTGAGCTCGAACATCGAGCGAGAGTTCCTCAAGATTTTTCAGGTGGAAGTACGCATTCACCAGGATCGTTTCCGATGCGTTCTCAAGAAAACGCATCGTACTAGCGATCAAATCGTGATACCGTCCGGTCGCCACGCCGGCTTCTTTGATGTAGAGCGGCACGCAACGGAATCGCTCATGGTCGTAGATTTCCATCTTTCGCCCGTTTTCTAAAACGGCGACTGGGCGAAAACCTACGTAGTCATTCAAGTACTTGACAGCATCCTTGCAAACTCGCTCGACCTGGTCGAAAGGGCCAGCGGACAGTACGGCTTCGAACATCCTTACCAGCAAGAAAGATTGTTGCCATTCGCGTTCGTTGAGGTGAAACAGCAAATCTTGGTGATGGGCCTTGTAGGCGGGCGCGACACTTTGAAAGACCAAATCGACGACGGCTCGCGCTTGCGAGCAATCTTGAAAGGCCTTTTTCGAGGATTCCAATTCAGTGATCGCACTGATCAATCGATCGTTGATTTCGGACCACGGTAACTCGGCGTCAATTGAACCATGCAATTCATTCAATTGGCTTTGAAATCGTGGATCGGGATTTCCGCTCGAGAAATTCAAATACCCGATTATTTCTTCCATGTTTGGGTCATCCGATGGGAACAAAAACAAGTTTGCGGTGTTGAAGTTGTCAAATTCATGAACAAACGGAAGATTTCGTATACCTAGTATTGTATTATGTCCGCAAATGACCTCGATGGGAATCTCAACGCAAAGGTTGCACCAGTAATGCAGGCCCTTCAGGCAATTCAGCTTTCAGGCAATTCAGCCTCAGTCAGGACGGCTCGAGCCCGAATTCTCCTCGTTTGCACGATTTTTTTCCTGACCTCAGCCACTGTCGGCTACGCTCAAGAAAACGCGCTCCTGAACCTGGAATTAGAGACACCCAAAGTCCGCTCGTCCGCGCCAACACCCTTGTATTGGACCATTCGCTGGGACGGACAAGGAATCCTCGAAGGGCACCTGGAATTCACAGTTTTGGCGTCCGGTGAAGTCTTAGGCCGATTCACCTCACACGATATTGTGGCAACCAGTACGGATCAGCGATTAGTTGTTATGCTGCCCGCTCTTCACGGGAGCGCCGCGGCCGAGGATATTCGAGTTCGCTTCGTCGGAAAAGAGGGCACGATCGACCTGGGTGACCACTGGACACTTGGCCTTGAGGATCGTTTTACTCGACAGTTTTCGATGCTTGTCTGCGAAGAGGAAATCGTTGTTCGGCAAAATCCGCAGCGAGACTTTCTCAGTAGCTTGAACCTGACGAACTACGCACCGCCCGAAGCACAATTTGGCGGGCGAACCCCGCCGGCGCTTCAGATTACGAAGTTGTCGACAATCGACATGCCGGAAAATCCATTGCAGCTATGTGGCTACGATATTGTCGCCGTAATGGACGATGGTTTTGTTGATTTGAACAACCGCAAACTGAAGGCGCTGATGCAGTGGGTCGAAGCTGGAGGCAGCCTTTGCGTGTTTGGGAATGGTCCATTGCTCGCACCGCATCTTCAGTTCTTGAATGACTTAGTAAGTGCTGACAAAGCTGCTCCAGTATTCATTGTTGGGAAGGATGGTCGACTTCCAGACGACCCTGATGCTGATCCGGTTTACCTTGGCCGCAAGGGGCTTGGCAGTGTTGCGATTGTTCGCAAATCATTGCCTGATGACTTCAGGGTCAATACTCCTGAGCATCGCAAGGTTGTAGCGCACCTTTGGAGAATCCGCAAAGACCAGCAAGGCGTCTTCTTAAAAAGAGGGAAGTGGGTCCGTCGGATCGCGCCGCAGAATGTAGGATATAACCCCTATGGACGGGGCGACGAATACTGGAATCAGCGTGACTTCTTTTCTCAGCACATCCCGATTCAGAGCGGTGGCGGCTTAGTGGAAAGGCTGATGCCGTCCGACGTTCGTGTCGTACCGTTAAGCTTGATTGGCTTCTTGCTGTTTCTTTATGTCATGGCAATCGGACCCGCAGACTTCATCATCCTCGGAATCTTTCGCATCCGACGGTTTACGTGGATTCTGTTCCCGGCTGTAACCGTCGGCTTCACTTTGTTTACTGTTTGGTTGTCGCATCGTTATATGGCGACGAACCAAAGCCAAGGTTCATTGATTGTTCGTGACGTTGGCAGCGACGGCAAGCTACTTCGAGAGAACCGCTTTGAGTTGTTGTTTCAAAGCACGCGGACCACGGTCAAAACTGAGGTCAAGCAGAGTTTGTTCTCGCCCTTCAATCACCAACGCTTTGGGCAGTCGCAGCAGATGCAGCGAAGTCAGGCAACAACCGCACTGGTAGGCCCTGCAAGTTACGAAGGGACAATCCCCACCAGCTATACAGCCCTGCAAGAGATTCCACAGTGGACCCCGCAACTCAATCGAACCTTTAGAATCAATGCCGAGATTCCCGCCGACGAACAAGTCAATCTGAAATGGGACACTTACCGAAAACTTGTGCGCCCATCGCAGACGCGTGGAGGTCCAGGTTTAAATCTGCCCGGACAAATCAAACGCGATCTTGGAAGGCGATGCAGCATATGTCTCTTTGACTTCAATTCGATCCGAAATAGGAACTGGCTGATTCACTCAGAAGTTCCCATGTTCACTCAAGACTCGACTGGCCATGTGGAATACGTTCAGGGAACTACCCAGATTGGAGGTTCGTACCTGCTACCCAACGACTTCATGCTGGACATCTGCAAGCGGCCCGCGCGGACAATCTTCAGTGTTGCGTCGATGACGTCTCCGACAGGCGGGAATACATTCGGAGATATTCCCGTGCTTGATAGCACTGATAAGAACCAGGCGCTCTTAGTCGTTGTTGTAGAAGCTGATCGCAAGTTGATTGCGTACCGGCACCGATACGTTTTCGACGACCAGGACACCGAAACAGAAAATCAATAAAGCCTACGGCTTAGCAAAACAAGCAACGATTACATTTCATAGAACAAGACATCAGTATTCTGATTCACCACCAGGAGCATCTACATGCTGGTTGTAGACATCAATAATCTGTGGGTCCAATACGGAAAAATCAAAGCCGTTCGAGGCATCGACCTGCAAATTCCCAAAGGAGAAGTATTTGGCTTCATCGGCCCCAACGGAGCCGGCAAGTCGTCGACGATCAAGGTGTTAGCCACACTACTGCGCAACTTCAAAGGGTCCGTCAAAGTCAATGGCTTGGACGTTCGTCGTCAGCCGCAAAAAGTGCGCGAGCAAATCGGCTACATGCCTGACTTCTTCGGAGTCTACGAAGACCTGACAGCTCGCGAGTACTTGCATTTCTTCGCGGCTGCTTACCGAATTGATCGAACAAAACGCAAAGCCATCATCGGCGACGTTTTGGAGTTGACGGATCTAACGCATAAGATCGACGACCCCGTGGACGGTCTCTCGCGCGGAATGAAACAGCGGCTCGCATTAGCGCGGGTCTTGCTGCACGATCCGGACCTCTTGCTGTTGGACGAACCTGCCAGTGGCCTGGATCCGCGGGCTCGAATTGAGGTCAGAGAGCTACTCAAGGCACTTAAGGAAATGGGCAAGACGATCTTAATCTCAAGCCACATCCTTCACGAACTCTCGCAATTGTGTACCCGGATCGGAATCATCGAGGCTGGACAGATGGTGGCCGAGGGATCGTTAGAGGATATCTTCCGAAAACTGAGCCTCAAACGTGTTGTTCATGTTCAATTAGCCGGTGATGTCGATTCTGCTGTTGACCGGTTACAGCAAATCAGCGCGGTTGATTCGGTCGAGGCTCAAACGGATCGCGTTGCCATCAAACTTCGTGAAGACGAGATGTCCATCGAGGACCTTCACGATGCGATCCACGAAACCGGCGCACGCATTCGCATGTTTCAGCCGGAAGCAATGGATATGGAAACGGCCTTCATGAAGCTGACAGAAGGCAAGACCGCATGATGTTCTTCAGCCGGCAGTTTCACTTGCCGCTGCTTGGGAAAGAACTGATCGAGCAGGCGGGGCGGCGGCGTACGTATTTATCACGCACATTCTACGCGACGTTGCTCTTCATCTTGTCAATCATCCGCTTTCAAGATGTGTTGACAGGCACAGAGCTGGCAACTGCTCAGTTAGGCCACGGACGGCGACTGTTCGACGAGCTCGTCTGGCTTCAGATGCTGGGCATTTATCTATTCATGCCGGCGATGACATGCGGTGCCATAACACAAGAGAAAGAACGCGACAGCCTCGGATTGTTGCTCATCACGCGTCTGACACCAGGGTCAATCTTGTTCGAGAAACTGCTTGGCCGGCTGGTTCCGATGATGACCTTTTTGTTGTTATCGCTGCCACTGATGGCCTTTTCCTACTCACTGGGTGGAGTTGGTTTTGGTCAACTGATTGGAACAGCCCTGATCTTAATGGCCAGTTGCATCTACGTTTCGACGCTCACGCTGATGTGTTCGGCCTATTGCTCGACTACGGTTTCCGCGTTCTTTGCGTCCTATATGGTCGGCCTAGTCTCGATGTTTCCGCTCGGTGTCGTGTTCGCCATTTCGCAAGCGGTCTCTGGGGTGACCGAGTTCTTGATCTATCTTGCACCGTCCGTGGTCTTGGTCTTTGCCAGCATGATGTATCTTGCCATTGCCCGCGCAGTGATTGTTCAGAGAGCACTGGTTCCGCCACGGAATGTCTTGCTGGAATTCTTTCGCGGCTTAGATAAGTTCTTCGCGAATCTGAACGAAGCGACGACCGGCGGCATTGTACTGATTCAAGATGCCGACAAGTTACCTGGTGACGAACCCATCGCTTGGAGGGAAACTCAAAAGAAGTCACTAGGAACAGCCAGGTATCTGATTCGAGTGCTCGTCTCGATTCAAACTCCGTTGCTGTTTGTGCTGGCGTTGGGTTTGTCGATGACGACGTATCAAGTCACGAACTTAACCACGCCGCTCATCGTGATCGTCTGGATCGTTGCGACTCTCTTAGTTTGCGCGAAGTCGACGAGTCTGATTTCTGGCGAGCGACTACATCAAACGCTCGACGTGCTGTCGACGACTCCACTGACTGGGCGAGAGATTTTCTTGCAAGAGTTCCAGGGAGTCAGGCGGTTGTTCTTGGTCTTGCTCGTACCGTTTGCAACCTTGCTCTTCGTCGAAATCTGGTGGGATCGGCTTTGGCAGTTTCATGGTTGGATCCGCGTCTTGTCATTTGTCTTTAGCGTTGTGATCTACCTACCTTTGGCGGCATGGATCTCATTTTGGGTTGGTTTGAAGTTGAAGTCTCAGATGCGTGCCATCCTTGTCTCGTTGTTGATCGTTTTCGGCTGGAGTCTGTTGCCGCTATCTCTGAATGAGTTCCTTGGCATTTGGCCAATGCGAGAAGTCGCGTTATTTTGCCCGTCAGCGTTCATTTTAGTAAATCAAGATAGAGCAATGTCTGGCGGTCTGATGCTCAGCAACATAGCAATCTATGCTGGTGCTCTCGTCCTTATCAGATCCTATTGCTTGATCAATGCCGACCGAATGATTGGCCGCCAATAACTCGCAAAGGTGGCTTCCCCAGAAAGCTCAAAAGTTGGCTACTCAAAAGTTGGCTAATAGTTGAGTGATTCTTCGGCAGCAGTCATTATTATTGTTGGATCACCGCGAGAGTCCCGTGAATGAACGGGGCTCCCAACCCTAGCTATTCCTTGGATTTCAGTCATGGCCATCCGAATTGAATGTGATTGTGGCAAGTTATTACGTCTCGCAGACGCCGCTGCTGGCAAACGAATCAAATGTCCGATCTGCTCGAAGCCAGTCAAAGTTCCAAGTAGCGATGCGATGGAAATCACCGACTTCGATGACGGCTTTGATGATGACTTCGACGATCCGTTTGATGATGGCTTTCAAAAGAGTGCGCGGCGTGGCTCGCGCAAACAGAGTTCGCTCAAGCAAAAGTCGCGTAAGCGGAAACAGCAGAAAGGCACGAATTTCATCGTCGGCGCGATTATTGGCGCGGTCACTGTTGTCGTGATCGTAGCAATTCCCGTCGGCATCTGGCTTTTCAATAGCGATGACAATGAACTTGGAGTCATTGCCGAGAATCCATTGGACGCCCAAGAAAACGGCGATCCGGTGGCTCCCATGCCAGATGGTAATATTCCGAATCCAGCCAATGATCAGATCGTTCAGCTTCCGTCAAAAAATAATCCTCACGCTAATGGTCGACTCTGGGCAGTGCTGTCGAACTTCAAACAGGCAAGAGCGGGCGGAGTTGGTGCCTTCAATAAGTCTTACACTATCGACTACCGGGTCGTTAATGGAAAAGCATCAGGACAGCAGGTTGCCATCTACCTAAGCGAAGACTCGCCTGGTGCGCTGCAGATGTATACAACCATTCCAATCGACCCCAAGACAAGCGGCAGTGTTTCCTTTCAAGTTGGCCCCGGCTTTGGAATCGCTGGCTCGATCAAAGCGAACTTGGCTGTCAAAGATGGCAGTGGGGAATGGGAGGCGATTTCTGAAAAAATCAGCATCGGCGGTGCTCAAACAAGTGCTACCGTTCCCAAAACGATCGCCGAACAAGCGGGCGCTTCAGCAAATGGAAAGCTTATCGTACTTGGAAATGGCCGCAAAGAAAACTCGTTCGGCCAGACGGCATATGTGGTCGATTTCGTGCTGCAAGAGCAGCTCGGCGGTGGCTTCTATTTCTTCGTGTTCAAAGATTCTCGAGGCGAAGCGTTCGAGATTCAAGCTTCCAGCCAATTGCGGTTTGCGAAGAGGACGAGATTGGAGGCCGACCGATCGGAATCGGTGGTCTTTCAGGGCCTGTGACGGTTCATGTCGAAAAGCGAAACAGCCCAACGAACTTTCGATTCGAGAATCAGGCAAAGCCGGAAATCGTCTCAAACAAAGTGACAATTCGGTGAGATGCGATTACTTGCCGGACACTAAACGGCGCACAACGTAATTCTCGCTATCTCCGATGTAGACGTCTCCATTCTTCGCAACGAAGACGCCATGAGGCCGGTCCGTGCGGCATTTCAGCGGGTCACCATCCTTGCCGTTTCCTCGTTGACCGTCTCCAACGACCGTTTCAATAATACCCGAAGCCTTCCGAATCACCCGAATCGTATGACTTTCCGTGTCGGCGATGTAGACGTCTCCGTTGGGAGCAATGGCGATACCCTTGGGACCGGAAAGCTTCGCTTTCTTAGCCGGGCCACCATGCCCCGTATACCCTTTCTGACCATTGCCAGCGATGTGATGTAGCGTTTTCGACTTCAGATCGATTCGGAAAACAGCGTTGCCTTCACGCAAAGCCAAGAACAATGCCCCTCGACCATCAAAGTCGAGCGCTCGCGGGCCCTTCAATGGAGTTCCGCTCACCGCGGCGCCATCTGGTGTTGGCTTTTTCTCTCCCGTTCCACTGAACGTGCTGATCATACCCGTTTTCAGATCGACTCGACGGATTCGATGATTGCCAATGTCGCAGATGTAGAGATTGCCTGAGTGATCCAACGCGATCGAGTGCGGCACTTTCAATTGAGCCTTCGTTGCCAAGCCGCCATCGCCAGAAAACCCCGCCTCACCAGTACCTGCCACCGTCGAGATGATACCGGTCTTACGATCGACTCGGCGAACGATGTGATTCTTCATCTCGACGAAGTACATGTTGCCATCGGTGTCAAAACGTATTTCGTAGGGTTCGTTTAGTTTCGCCTCCAAAGCAGAACCGCCGTCGCCAGCGTAGCCCTTCTGACCCGAGCCGGCGACTGTGGAAATCTTGCCGGTCTTTTCATCCACACGACGGATCACATGCGTGGCGATTTCACAGATGTAAAGTGCTCCATCGGGACCGTGAGAGATTCCGTATGGTTCGCCGCAAGCAGCGTCTGTCGCCTTTCCGCCATCTCCCGTTCTGGCCTTCTGACCATTTCCGGCCACGATTTCAATTTCGGCACCTGCAAGCGATGACAGCAGCAACAAGTTGATCAAGAAGCATGGCATAATCCGAGCAAGCGCGTTCATAGATGTAGCTCAATCATGGATGGTTTTGTGTAAGTTGTTAAAGACGGCATCCGCTAAAGCACCCAGCCCTTGCGGTATTCTTTGTGGACATGCTGATTCAATTCGGGAGCGTTCAAGACCTTCATGTTCTTGCCGTCCCATTCCAAACGCTGCCCCGGCGCGCGTTGGGCGAGGACTCCAAGCAACACGGTCTCGGTCATTGGTCCCGAATAACCGAAGTTCGATACAGCCGTGCCTTGTCCTTTGCATGCGAGCAGCCATTCCGAATGATGGCCGGGTGAGCGCGCCATCGTCTTCTTGACGGTTTTGGCTTCGTCGATCAGCTCACCAGGCAAGAGTTGTGGCATGCCGCCGTGTGAACCGTGGAACATCTTGCCTTTGCTGCCGACGTATAAGACTCCGTTCTTCGGAAGCTGCTGCCCCACAGGTATCTCGGCTGGAGTCGGCGGCATCAAGCCACCCTCGTACCACGTCATTTTCACGGGCGGCATGTTTCCTCGGGCGGGAAATTCGTAGTAGATAACGCCAGCAATTGGGTAAGTCTCGCGGTTTGGCTTTTTGTCGATCACCGAACCGTCAGCGGTGATCACGGCTTCAACTGCAGTGGGATAGCCCAACTTCAATGCCCACACGGGATGGTCAACGATATGACAGCCCATGTCCCCCATCGCTCCCGTGCCAAAGTCCCACCATCCACGCCAAAATCGCGGCACGTAAGCTGAATGGTAAGGACGCTCAGGTGCCGGCCCTAACCACAAGTCCCAGTCAAGCGTCGATGGAATCGCCGGTGTATCCGAAGGTCGTGGCAAGCCTTGCTTCCAGTACTTACCCGGCCGGTCAGTCCAAACATGCACTTCGGCAACATCACCGATGACGCCCGCTTGGATCCATTCATTGGTCAATCTGGCACCTTCGGTCGCGTGCCCTTGGTTACCCATTTGCGTAGCGACTTTGTGCTTTTCCGCCGCGAGCGTCAATTGTCGCGCTTCGAAGATCGTGTGCGTTAAAGGCTTCTCACAGTAAACATGCTTGCCTCGACGAATCGAATCCAACGACGCGGGCGCGTGAATGTGATCTGGCGTGCCAACGACTACGGCGTCGATGTTCTTCTCTTCCTTGTCGAGCAATTTGCGGAAGTCTTTGTAGACCGTTGCTTTCGAGTGTCGCTTGAAGTTGCCAGCAGCACGAGCGAAATCGACATCGCACAACGCCACAACTCTCGCGCCATTTGCTGCCATGGCGTTGATGTCACCGCCGCCTTGCCCACCAGCACCGATGCCGCCGATTCGGACTTGTTCGCTTGGCGCCGTCTGCCCCGCTCCGCCCAACACGTGACGCGGCACAATCGTGAAGGAAAAGGCCGATGCGGCAGCAGCACCAGCAAACTCACGACGAGAAAACATGGTAGACTTCTGATTGGCCATGAAATTGATTCCTTGTGCAGTTGAAACCCGGAAACGTTTGCGTCACTGTAGCAATTCAGTCTTGGATTTTGGAGTCGCGACGCAATGCAACGTCCTGGCTCGTGTCGGCCATCGCAACCCGACGCGCGAGCGAGTGACAGTCACAAGTTCCCAAAGGCAAGCCGTTTCGATCGCAAACCTTATTTCGCAACGCCCCCGACTTTACGTCGGGGGTTCTCGCGTTTTTGCACTACCAGGTGTTGTAGTGCAAAAACGCGAGAACCCCTGAGGTAAACTCAGGGGCGGTGGGTCGAAAAGGGCCGTGGGACAAACCCATCTCCAACGCGTAACAGTTGGACTTCATGCAAACGAAAACACTCGGCACAACGGGACTCAACGTTTCGCGGATCGCATTCGGTGCGGGCCCAATTCCTGAATTGATGACCGAAGACGGTGTCGAACACCAACTGGCAACGATGCAACGAGCCCTTGATGTTGGCGTCAACTGGATCGATACCGCGGCAACTTATGGCAATGGTCAATCCGAAGCCAGCATTGGTCGAGTGCTCCATGAGCTAAAGGCGGCCGACGGAATCCAGGTCGCATCGAAGGCACGCGTCATGCCGGATGACTTGCATGACATCGCCGGGTGCATCGAGCGGTCCGTTGCCGAGAGCCTCGAACGACTTAATATCGAGCGGCTCGCTCTCTTGCAGCTTCACAATTCGATCACATCTTCGCGAGGCGATGAACCGACGTCGCTGACTCCAACAGACACGCTTGGTCCCGTACTTCAGACGTTTCAGAAGCTAAGAGATCAAGGGTTAGTTCAGAATCTTGGACTGACGGCGATCGGGCAACCCGAATCGATGAAGCAAGTCATCAATTCCCGTGAATTCGCGACAATCCAAGTTCCATACAACTTGCTGAATCCGTCAGCCGGTCAAGAGATGCCAGCAGATTTCGATGAAACCAACTATGGCAACGTGATCCAATCAGCCTTTGAGCAAGACATGGGTGTGTTTGCCATTCGAGTCTTCGCGGGCGGTGCCTTGTGTGGAAACGCTCCGGCCAAGCACACTTATAAGACAAAGTTCTTTCCGTTGGATTTGTACGAGAGAGACCGTGGTCGAGCCGACACGATGGCTGAAGAGCTCGGTTCTCAAGACGAGCTAATGCAGTCAGCCACACGCTTCGTACTCAACGACAATCGTCTCTCGGCGGCAATTATCGGATTCAGCGATCCGGCTCATGTCGACGCTGCCGCTGCTTGCCTCGATCTGTAATTACGACCCCGATCAATCGTTCAATCAAAACTCGATTCCCGTGAGACAATCTATGAAGACCATCATTCGACAAACGATCGTTGTCGTCGGCATTGTGGCCGCGACAGTATTCTCGATAGGAGCCACGCAGAAAGACGCATCGATCGCCCCGCCCATCCCCGGTTGGGTCGTCGTGCAACGGGACGATTCCGGCGACGACACAAAGGCCATACAAGCGGCCATTGATCAGGTAGCCAAAGATGGCGGTGGTTGTGTTTTCTTTCCGAACGGAACGTATCGGCACACAGGACTGATTGGACGGGCACGAGTTCACTTGCGGGGAACTCACAGGTCGGCGGTCAAACTTGAGTACACGCCCAAAACAGGTGATGGCATTCGACTCGTGCCCGATCCGGATTGCTTTAAGGTCTCGGACCTAACTATGAACTCGACGCATCGGTCCCCCGGCTGGGGCGTTCGAGCGGAAAAGGGAACGCAGCGTGTTTTGCAATTCGAAAACGTCAACATCAACGGCTTTCACAATGGGATCATGATCCCGAACGCGTTAAACATCAGCATTCGTCACTGCCACATCGGCCATACCTTTCCGAACGATCCGAAGGGCATCGGAATTCAGATCGGCGACGGAAAGAAATTTGGTGGCAACGCTGTCACGATCGAAGATTGTTATTTGAGCAGCTTGGACAAGGCCATCGTCACTTATGCTCAGGCTTGCCTGATTTCGCGATTGTGCATGGAGCTGTGTCATACCGGTGTCGAGAATCACGGAATCACAACTGTTTTGATGCCATGGTACGATTCGACCACCGATGAAGCTCATATCAATACGCAACCCAATACGGTTGGTGGCGGCCGATCGGGAACGGGAACACTCGTCTTGGGTTACGGCAGCAGCGGTAACAACCTGAAATATGGCGGAGCTGACATGAGTGCTCGAACGCTGATCCTTCCTGAGCGACTAGACATGGCTGCCGGCGATGATCCCAAGCAACCACGCGGTGTCAAATTCGGGAATGTCTTTATCGATCGAGAAGGCGTCGTCTACGCGAAAGAGTTTCGCAAGCTGCCGATGGATTAGTTCAGCATCTCGTGAAATCGCTCAAACATGATGTCTCAATTCCAAAAAACACACGCAGCGAATGGTTCTTCTTGCTGCTTGGCTTGGTTACAAGAAGGCCACTCGCTGGTGTGTCACTTCGGAACTCAGGTCAATTTAAACGCGGTCAATCCAATTCGCGAGCAACACGAAGGACTCGTTGACCTCTTCGGCTGCGTCCATGATCGTGTTGTCTCCCTCGCCGCCAGCAACAGTATCCGTGCCGCCTTGGCCGTTGAGGATGTCGTCGCCGGCCTCGCCCATCACGATGTCCGCGTCAGCTCCACCAAGCAAGCGGTCGTTGCCTTTGCCGCCAATCATGATGTCGCGGCCTCGATTGCCCCGTAAGATGTCGTCGCCATCGCGGCCCATCAAGCCGTCGTTTCCTTGACCGCCGATGAGTAGGTCGGCGCCGGAACCGCCTTTCAGGGTGTCGTCACCACGCTGGCCCATCAGGCGGTTGGTGCCATCGCCGCTGTCGAGAAGATCGTTTCCGGCGCCTCCGTTGAGCGTATCGTCGCCGTCGTTGCCGAACAGAACATCGTCGCCCTTATTGCCACGCAGCATGTCATCGCCGTTGCCGCCGTGAAGGTTGTCATTGCCGGCTCCACCGACGATCACATCGTTGCCATCGCCGCCGCGGATGACATCGTCGCCGATTTGTCCTTTCGCGGTGTCGTTACCGGCACCAGCATCGATGACGTCATCTCCGGCTTGGCCGTTGATCTTGTCGTCGCCGTCGCCGCCGTTGATTTGATCGTTTCCAACGGCTCCGTTCAACTTGTCGTTGCCACCGCCTCCGTCAATTTGATCGTCGCCGCCTTTGCCGTTGACGAAATCTTCACCATCACCGGCGTTAATGACGTCGGCAACTTGGCCGCCGATCAATCGGTCGTCACCGGCACCGCCATCAATCGAAACGGCCTTTGACGATCGAGCGGCGTTGATGATGTCGTTGCCAGCCTCGCCATTCAAAGTGATCGTGCCAGTGAAAGCATCATCGATTGCGGTTAGGACAATTTTGTCGGCGCCATCGCCGCCGTTGATGCGAATGGATTCCAGCGACTCGGGTAAATCGGAAAGTGCCAGCAGCAGAACGTCTCGATCGGCCGTGCCATTGATCACCAGCTCTTTGGCGGAGGCCACATTGGCCCGTTGCACCTCGGCGCCGGGCGACTGGATTACGAGCGAGCCATCTTGCATCGAGACGTTCATGCGTCCGCTGCTAGCAAGGTCCATGACGACCGACTCGGGAGCTTCTTCGTCGCTATCGGACTCTTCCTCGTCTGAGCCGTCGTCATCTTCTTCTACATCTTCAGATTCGTCTTCCGAGTCCTCGTCCTCTTCGTCCGTGCCACCGTCTTCATCGTCGCCTTCTTCTTCATCCCCTTCGTTGTCGTCTTCGTCCTGATCTCCATCGCCGCCGTCTTCATCTTCGTCGTCGGCTTCCTCGTCGTCATCCGCTTCGCCGCCTTCCAACAGGGCGTCTAATCCACGAGCGGTTTGGTTAAACTCTGAGAACGCGAGTCCGGCAACGTGGTTCTCGATCTCCGAATCATCCAATGCCAAGAGTGCGTTCACGATGGTTCGCAGGGCTTCGGCGTCGACTTCTTGGTCAAGGGCTGCGAACAGTGCGTCGATCTGGCCGGAATCTAAACCGCGTAACTCACGGATCACCTCGACCAAGTCGTCGCGTTCTTCTTGAGTCACAACGAACGGATCATCCACGTCGGGCAAGACACCCGGATCGGGCGTTGCTGATCCGATCAAACCAATGATTCCATCGTCGGCCAATTCAACCGCGTCCTCGGATGGCAACGTTCCGCCCAGCGAGTTGCCGAACATTTCCTGCAACTGAGCGTTCGAAAGCCCCAAGTACTGTTCGTCGACTTCGATGCCGGGATCATCGGGAACGATTTGCTCGGGCTGTTCGGGAAAGAGGACGACGTCGGCGGCTTGTTGGGCGTAGAACAATTGCTCGCCGCTGAAGTCATTGAAGTTCAAGATCACATAGTCGCTCAGGAAGAACCACTCGGCACTGGAATCCACCAGCGTTCGTAGATCGGCCGTCATCACAATGTTCTGCCGCGCGATGAATTCACCATCGACTTCGAGGCCTTCAAGATCGCCGAACTCGATGTTGCCGTTGATCTCCATGCGGCGGTGTGTTTGCCGAGCTTCTTGGATGACGATGTCGTTCGCGTTGTTGAACTTGCCGTCCTGAATGACAACTTGTCCGCTGCGAGTTGGCACGAGTCCCGTAACGAACCCTTCAACCTCAAAGTTCTCGTAAGTGTGACCGGCGCGGTTATAGACATTGGTCGCCGTGAAGCCGACCTCGCCCGGATCATCCAGCGAGTTCACGATGGTGAAGTTCTTGAAGACGGTGTCCAGGGTGTAGTTGACCTCGAAGCCGACGCCCGTGTTCCAGATCGTCATGTCTTCGATCACGCTGTCGGCAAAGGCTCCGCGCAAGTCGGCCGCGTCGTCGAATTGGTCATCTTCGAGTTGGATCAAGGTGCGGTGGTAGTAAGTTCGAGCTCCCTGAATCGATCCGTATGCCGTGTTGCCTTTGAAGCTCTTGATTGGGACAAGCACGACTGGAACTGTCGTTCGGCCCTTGGCCACTGATGGATCGGGCAAGTTTTCGGCAAGAAACTCGCGAATTCCCAAGCCCTCTTCATCCAGCCCGTCGTTGTAGAGGATCAAGCCGTTGCCAGCTGCCCCCGACGCCACATTGCCTTCAACGGTGATGCCGGCCCCTTGGAACCAGAAGCCGTCGCCCGCGTGACCAAAGTCCTGATCGCCTTGACGTTCGGTGGGATGTCCGCCCGTTCCGTGCGTGCGAATCGAAAGATTGTTGATGAACGAGCCAATCTCATCGCCGGCTTCCGTGTTGTAAGCAGAACCGTTGACGTTGTAAGACACATTGTCAACGAAGTCGACGTAGCTGCTATGGTTGACGTATCCCCATCCCGGACTGCCGACAACAGCGCTGCCTGTGACTGTCGATGGGCCGCCGGCAGCTTTCACGCCGTTTCGATGGAAGTGAACGCTATAACGGCCAACTTGGTTCGTGCCGGTGCCCTCTTCTAAGGCTCCGTTTTCATCCAAGAGCGAATTGTCCAATTCCTCAAGCTTATTGGTGCGGCCCAATTCATAGAATCCGCCAAAGGCAACATGCACGTCGCGATTGTGCATGAACATCACGTGGCCGCGCCGATCGATGGCCGTGTTTTCGGATTCGATGCGAGCGTTGCGAGTCGTGTTGGCAACATGCACCTCGAACTCATCACGCGGCGGAACATGGTCGTGTTCCAAAGCGCGATCCAGCGTGATGGTGGCTCCGTCGATGCTCGCAATCGTGACCACTTCGTCACCCGTGGCATCCGCATTTGTGCCCGCAATGACGAGCGTGTCGCCTATGTCCCAATTGCTTGGTAGTGACGAAAGTGTAAGCGTCGTGTCGCCAGCTCGTGGAGCATTCGCGGTTGTCGACCATGACGTCTTCGCGGCTCCGTGGATTGAGACCTTACCGTGCAAGACGATGCCGCGACTGATGCCTGTTGGATCGAAGACTCGGTCGATCTCGCCGGTATCGATGATTGTGACTTGAGACGTCACGCTATCATCGATCGGATTCTCAGCCGTTCCCATTTCGAATGTGCTGCTGGGTGAACCGACAAGCGTGTCGACTCGCAATTCGGTATTCACATCGGTGGCAAAGTTCAAAGTGCCGTCGATGCGGAGCGTGTACAGTCTTGCCTCGATGACACCGTCTACTGTGAGCGTTGTGCTAGCGGGGATGTAGACTCGGTCGCCATCGCTTGGCAAGACGCCGTTTTCCCAAGTGCTGGCGTCGGACCAGTTGCCGGAAGCGACTACCTTATGAGTCGCATTTTCAGGTGTCGCCAACGCCATTGCCGCACAGTGTTCGGCAGCCAGAACGGGGTTATCGGCGTGCGCATCGCAGTTGTGATTGTCGTGATCGTGCCCGCCACTGCCATCACCGTGGCCATGTCCGTCACCATGACCGCCATCGCCGTGTCCGCCATCATTGTTCGAGACCGAGTATTGGCCGTTTGGCAATGTGGTGGGGAGCTTGTACTGCGGATCGGTCAACAGAGCGAACAACGCAGTGTCGGTTGCTTCGACCTTGGCCCGAGTATTCAAGCGCCATTCATTATCGATTTGTTCAAGGCGACCTTCGAAGTCTTGTCCGCCAAGGACCGACGTGAGCCCCCAATAGAAGTACTCGACTGCCTGGCAACCGTAGTCACAAGTCTCGTCATCGTAGGTGTACCAAGCTCCTTCGGGATACGATTCCGGGACGGTTTCAAATCGGCCGCCGCGGGCGATGTCCATCGCGTCGGTTAATAGGGATTGTTGCTGGAATGCGAAGGCGGCGGGATAGACCTTGGCGTAGCCGTAGACGGTGACCAAGTGAAGAACTTCTTCTAAGGCTGCGTCGAATTCACCATCGGCGACGCCGTTCGATCGCGTTTCTTCTCCGTTGAGGTCTTGGATGTTGACGCCGGAGTTGTGGAAGAGCTCACCGAATTGTTCAAAGGCATCCTCGGTCGCTTGCGAGTTCGCGAACATGGCCATCGCAGCGTTGCTTTCGAGCATTGCTTGCAAGACCGCGGGGTCATCGACGGTTCCGTCTTCATTGTTGTCTAGATATTCGGCAAGCACGGTGGCCGCATGAAGCACATCGCTGTCCGATGTCGCCGCCGACGCGTAAACCTTGACGCCGAAAACGTCGACTTGTTTCGAGAAGACTTGGTCAAAGCCTTCGGGAGCATCCGACGGAAGCGGCGTGATGGCGAGTGACGCGTTGTCGCTGTCATCGTCTTCAGATTCTTCTTCCTCGTCAGTTTCGCCGTCGTCATCGCCTTCCGACTCGTCGTCCTCGCCTGAGTCCTCATCGGAATCTTCCTCGTCTGATTCGTCTTCGTCCGAATCCTCTTCGCCTGAACCGTCGTCTTCATCGGATTCGTCTTCGTCATGCTCGTCTGACTCTTCGTTGTCGCCGTCCGAGTCACCGTCGGATTCGTCCTCATCCGAGTCCTCTTCGTCTTCATCTTCCGATTCATCTTCATCAGACTCGTCCGAATCTTCGTCGCCATCCTCGTCTTCGCCGTCTTCATCATCTGACTCGTCTTCGTCGCTGCCGAAGCCGATTTCGGCCAAGAATTCGTGTAAGTCAGCAAGCTCCTCTTCAGGCATCTCGCCCAACATCTCGTCGACTTCTTCGTCTTCGAGAGAACGAATTTCATTCAGGAATTCGATGACTTCTTCTTGCTCTTCATCTTCTAGCTCGAGCTGCTCAATGTGCTCGGCCAAATGGGAATCATCGAGGCTTCGAATGGCTGCCACTTGCTGAGCGACGGCAGTCGCCAGATTCTCTTCTTGAGATTCGTCGCCGCCGGATTCTTCGTCCTCGTCGTCGTGAAAATGGCCGTCGTCGTTGGTCCCCGACAACATGACCCGATCCTGCAAGATTTCCGCAGCCGGCCGAAAATGCGTCCGTGAACTGTTTCGACGACGTGGTTTTGCGGGCCGTTTTTGACTTTGACGCAGACTGTTGAGCCAATCGAATTGCATGACGTGATCCCCGGAAATGCTGAGTTGCGTTGCTCGTTCGAGCGTAGAAATGAGGGCGACCGAGTCCGCCGACAACCAGAATGTCGCGGCCGCCAACTCTTAGTTGCGCTCTCGCAGCGATTTCTTACAGCAACTGAAAAGAATTCCGAGAATCTCAACGAAAAAAGCCCGCCTGAGAGAATCTCAGACGGGCTGGATGGTCAAATCTTAAGCAGAATCTAGTAGGAGACGTTCATTCCATCGCGTCGATCGCCAAGCTTGTTGAAGGTGATCAGGTCGATGTTCTCATTGAGGAACTCAACCTTGCCATCACCGAACAAGATGTGGGCGCCACCTTCGTGGCTTGA
>PBMZ01000126.1 GCA_002722955.1 Planctomycetaceae bacterium
ATCCATAGAAACCCGACGCGTGAGCGAGGGACGCTAACACGTGTTAGCGTCCCTCGCTCACGCGTCGGGTTTCTATGGATTCTTTAGCAGCATCGCAAGATGTAGCACTTCAAATACGCGTTCTCTAAACACTGCGGAGAAACAGGATGATCGGCGGCTTGACCGCGAGATTCTAAGACTTGTAGTCGCCTGTTGGATTCAACGGCGACATTCGAAAGCATCTCTTCAAACAGTGGCCGGTCGACTAAACCTGAACAACTACACGTTACCAACAAACCATCGGATTGCAAAACATCGAGAGCCATGGTGTTCAAACGGTGATAACCACGCAACGCTTTCTTTAGTCCAGACCGGTGCCGCGACATCTTTGGCGGGTCAAGGATCACGGTGTCAAACTTTTCCCCGGCTTCCGCCAACCGCTCGAGCATCTTGAAAGCATCGCTGCACTCGAACCGCATTTGATTGCGAACTTCGTTGAGTTCTGCGTTAGACTCTGCCATGGCAAGCGCCGGTTGTGAAACGTCGACGCCAACAACTTCCTTCGCCCCAGCCTTGGCTGCCGTGATGCCAAACGCGCCGGTATAACAAAACAGGTCAAGCACGCGGTGTCCCTCGACGTACTTCGCGACCGCGGCACGATTGTCGCGTTGATCCGAGAAGAAGCCCGTCTTCTGCCCCGAAGTCACATCGACGCCGAATTGGACTCCGTTTTCCTCAACAAAGAGCGGCCTTGGCGGATCGTCGCCGTCGAGCAATCCGTCTTGCAGTTCCAAACCTTCGGACTCGCGCATGCCCTTTTCGGTTCGCAGCCAGATTCCGTTCGGGGTAAGTTTTCGTTTCAGCAGATCCAGCAGCACATCCATCCGTTCGCTCAAGGCTCGGCTGGTCAGTTGGATCATCAGCCAACCGCCATACCAATCGACCGTCAGCCCGGAAAGCCCGTCGGCCTCGCTATAAATCAGTCGGCACGCCAACTTGGACCAATCACCAGGAAACAGCCGCTTTCGAAGCGCGATGGATTCGTCGATCCGCTGGCTCCAAAGATCGTCGCTAAGGTCGGAGTCATCCCACGAATAAAGCCGCACGCGGATATTGCTCACCGGATTGAACAACCCGCGCGCGATGAACGTGCCGTCGGACGCCAGCAATCGAACCTCACTTCCAGGCTCGGGCTCCCCCTGGACGTTCGCGATCGCTCCGGCAAACACCCATGGGTGGCGGTTGTAGAAGGGGAGCGCTCTTCGCTTCTTCAGAGTGACGGATGGAAGGGGGACGTTATTTGTCATTAGTTACTTGTCAATTGTCATTTTCGAATGGGTAAGTGGTCCTGCGACTCTGCTCGCAGTACGTCCCGCGAACGGAGTCGCGGGACCACGAAGAAATTACAGCCTCGAAAGGCATGCATCCCTAACAGCTAACCGCTGCCCCAACCACATCTTGCGGCAAATGGCGAGTCCAGGTAAAACTCCCGTCGCGCGAGCACTTCGTGGGCGCTCGCTTTACATCATTCGAACTCTTAACGAACGGCCAGCAGGGATGCTAAACCGTTTGCGCCAATGGATTTGCCCCGATCTTGCCATCGATTTGGGCACGGCCAATACCCTGGTTTCCATTCAGGGCGAGGGCGTCGTGTTGGACGAGCCATCCGTCGTCGCGCTGCAAAAGGGGACTCGGCGCGTCTTAGGTCGTGGCACGGCTGTGGGCAAGCTCGCCAAACAGATGCTGGGGCGAACACCGGATTCGATCACCGCGATCCGGCCCATGCAAGACGGAGTCATCACGGACTTCGAATTGTGTGAGGCGATGTTACGCTATTTCATTCAGAAGGCAAGCCGCCAGTCACGCGGAATGCGGCCAAGAGTCATCATTGCCGTCCCCGGTGGCATTACACCCGTTGAAAAGCGCGCCGTCTTCAACAGTGCCGAACGAGCCGGAGCCGGCAGCGTTTACCTAATCGAAGAATCCAAAGCCGCCGGTATCGGTGCCGGACTGCCAATTTCCGAACCGATGGCCAGCATGGTCTGCGACATCGGTGGCGGCACAACCGAAGTGGCCATCTTGAGCCTCGCGGACATTGTCGTCAGCCGATCCGTCCGAGTCGCCGGGGACGAGTTGGACGAGGCCGTCATTGAATACATGAAGCAGCATTTTTCGCTGCGAATCGGTGTACAAACGGCCGAACAGATCAAGATTGAACTCGGCAGCGCTTACCCCTTGGAGCAAGAGTTAACGTCCGAGGTCCGCGGTCTCGACACGATCAGCGGCGTGCCACGCAAAGCGGTTGTCACCAGCGAGGAGATTCGGGAAGCGCTGCGAGAACCCGTCGAGGCGATCTTGAATTGTGTCAAGACAGTGATCGAGCAATGCAAACCAGAACTGGTCGCTGACATTGTGGACAACGGTCTGGTGCTAACCGGTGGAGGCGCGTTGCTGCGAGGTCTCGACCAACTGATGAACGAACAATTGGGCATCCCGGTCCGAGTTTCCGAAGACCCGCTAACAACCGTAGCGCGAGGTACCTCGATCTGTATCGAACACCTAGCGCAATGGCGAGACAGCTTAGATTCGGGCAACGACATCTAATGCTTATCAAACCTTAGGGTTGTGTGCCACTGGCTGTGCCAGTGCGAATCCGTGATTTCATTGGACATGAGAAACACTGGCATAGCCAGTGGCACCCATACATCCGGGTGGCTGGGAACGAGTCTTCGAGCCCCCAGGCATATTCTCTGGGGGCTCGAAGACTCGACCCCAGCCACCCGACGTTTAACGCCCACCGCAAATGAACACCTCGACCATTAAAGCCGCCGCCATTTGCAGCCTCGCCGGGGTGCTCTTCGTGCTCGCGCCGAGTTGGTTGGCGGAGCTGTTGCGAGGCCTTGCCCGTGATGCTTTGAAGCCGGGACAGCAGTCGGTTGTCGCGCTGGTGGACTCGGCAAGCGAATGGCGCGAAGAGCTTGGTTGGGTCGACGAAAAAGAGCAGCGCATCGAGCAACTCGAAGCCATGCTTCAAGCGAACAATGACCATTTCCGCAAGCATCAAGTCAAGTGGCTACAGGAACGTCAGCGATACCTTGAACTCAAGAGCACGCAAGCAAAGTCATTAATGGTTTTAGAGAAACGTACCGAGCCGTTGGTTGTAACGACGGCGGTAACATGCCGCGTGCTCGGACGTGAACTCGCCGGGGATTGGCGCAGTGGAAAGCTTTTGAATCGTGGTCAAGACAGCGGGCTGGCCGAATCAGACATCGTGCTGCGTTCGGATGCGCCCCTGGTCGATCAAGGCACTGGTCTCGAATCGGGTGATCCTGTCTACGCTGGCCGAACAATCATCGGCGAGATCGCGGAAGTCGGACGCTGGACCAGCACTGTCCGGCTTGTGACGGATCCCGAATATGTCGCCACGGTCCGCGTCATTAGAGAATCGCCAAGTGGACTGAACGCTGCTGGCGAAGGCTTCATCGAGGGTACTGGCAAGGAACTTTGCCGAGTAACAAATGTTGCCTCGACGGCGAACGTTCAAGTGGGTGACTTGGTGTTTTCCGACTATCGCAACGACCCGGATTCGCAATCGATGTTCTTTGGTGTTGTGGAGCGTGCCGAGTTGCCCGAGAACTCGCAAACTTGGGAGATATGGGTTCGTCCCGCTGGCAACATCGAGCGACTGACATCAGTCAACGTATTGCGCCGCGAGGTCAATCCACTACGCATGATGGCTCAATGAGAATCGTACTGTTCATTTTGTTGACTTACATCGCCGCGGTGCTCGACACGAGTACCTCGATGGGCACTTTTGCGCCGCGATGGCTTCTACTCACCGCCGCGATCGGCATCGTGACTCAAACAGATTGGCGAGCCATCGTGTGGGCTGCTGGATGTGGGTTGATTTCGGATTGCCTACACAGCAGCAGCGATCCACTTGGGATTGATTTGACACTGGCCAGTCTGATGGCATTGGCAATTCAAGCGGCAGTCCCAAAGCGTCCCATGTCGTTGCCGTTGGTTTTGTTGCTTTCATTGGGTTACGTATTCGTCGTTGACACAGCATCGACTGTCTCAAGACTTCTGATTGGCGGCAATGCACTCAACTTTGTCGAGACTATCGAGTCATCGCTGCTCTGCGGTGTCTCTTCGGCACTGCTGCTAACTGTTGGGCTGATGTTGACGCGGCGGATTGTTCGAACGGTTTCGCTGCATCGACACCAACCAACGACCACGATTACGAACCAATGGAAGATGCTGTCATGAGGGGATGGGATGAGTCGATCAATGCCGAATGAATCATGTGAGCGAAGCGAGCGGAAGTCCGCTCTCCCCCCACAAACGGTTTCGCTTCGTCACAATTCGTCTAGTGGGGGAGAGGGTTAGGGTGAGGGGGCCAGAATTCGCTGGTTTGCGTGTTCGGTGCCCCTCACCCTAGCCCTCTCCTCACTGGCGACCCTCTGAACATGGGACGTCGCTAGTGGGGAGAGGGGACCAGACGATCACTCGGCGACAAACACGCGCAACTTCAAAACTCACGCTTCGGGTTACCAATTGAGAAATAGTCCAACCAACAACTTGGCATCGGACCAAAGCGTCGCCGAGCGTGCGTGGGATGTCGATGCGCAGCCTGTTGTTCGGCTTGTCTGTTTGTTTGTGATCGTCGTTTCCTTAGTAGCCATTGTGATCGGGCGATTGACCTACTTGCAGATCACGATTGCCGAGAACTTTGAGCCGTCTCCTGAGAAGCTGCGAGTCTCTTATGAGCCGATCGCCACCAAGGACGGTCGCATTTTGGGCGACTTCGGAACAGTTGTCTTAGCCCGCGATGTCGAGACCTATGAAATCTCGATGCACTATCGCTGGCTCGAGGAACCAGTGAATCCCGCTTGGCTTAGAAAACAAGCGTGGCAGCGGCTTAGTCGGCGCGAGCGGCGCGATCAAGAATTGGTCGAAAGGACGCAGCAACAGATTCTCTCGCGGCGTGAGAAGATGTGGCAAGAGCTGGCAAAGCTGGTTGGCGTCACAGCAAATGAACTCAAGCAAAGCCGCGCGAAAGTCCAAGCCAGAATTGAGCGGATGAGGTCAACGATCGAACGGCGGCGTCAGCAACGCGAACGATCGCTCGCCCCTAAGTTCAAATTCGAGGACGATGAATCTGTGTGGCAGTCCGCCAAGCGATTGGTTACGTCGGAATTGACGACCCCGCCCAAGCGGTATCGACCGGATCCTTTGCGGCTGCTGGAAGAAGAAGAATACCACACAGTATTGTCGGGCGTCGATTTTGCAGCGGTGGCGCGAATACGCACGCACGCCGAACGTTTTCCGGGGGTTTACTGTGAGCTGAAAACACAGCGCGAGTACCCTCAAGGAAGTCTGGCCGCTCACGCAATCGGCTCGCGCGGTCGCATCAGCGACGAGGAACTCAAGCGACGGCAGGAGAAGTACGGTGACGCCGACCCATGGAACTATGAAGCGGGTGACTCGATCGGACGCTCGGGCATTGAACGCTCGTACGATCAACACTTGCGCGGGCTTCGTGGTCTTAGAAAAATCTACAAGAACCGCTCCGGCGAGATCGTCCGAACCGAAGTCGTCCGTGAACCAAGGCCGGGACGTGATATCGAAGTCGCGGTCAACTTGGAGATGCAGCGGCGGGCGGAAACGATCCTTGACCGTGTGCTGAAAGAATCCGAACCACTCGCCGATGGTACGGTGAAGCCGGCGCCACCGGGTGCTTGCTTGATTGCACTGGATGTTCGCAATGGCGAGGTCATCGCGGCGGCCTCGGCACCTCGGTTCGACTTAAACTTGATGCTCGATCCTGAACCGGACGCCTGGAAAAAAATCAACGCCGATTCCAGGCATCCGTTCTTCGATCGAACAACCAAGATGACGTTGCCGCCGGGTTCCGTCTTCAAGTTGTTGACAGCTGTCGCTTTGTTGGAAAGCGGAAAAGTCAATCCGCGCGTCGCCATGCATTGCCAAGGATATTTGAACCATCCGGAAAGTCATCGCTGCTACATCTATCGCCACAATGGAGTCGGGCACGGTTCGGTCACCTTGTCCGACGCGATTTGCCGATCCTGCAATGTCTACTTCTACAAGGCGGCTCAAAAGATGGGCCCGACCCCAATTGGACACTGGGGCGAGATGTTCGGTTTCGGACAACACACGGGAGCCGACTTGCCATACGAGCGGCGCGGGAATCTGCCTCGTCGTGAAAGTTCCGATGGCACCAAACGAAAGAACTGGGCAGCCAACGACACACTGGGCCTAGCCATCGGCCAATCCCGCCTGCTGGTGACACCCATGCAAATCGCTCGCATGGTGGCCGCGATCGCCAATGATGGTCACTTGGTAACTCCACGTTTTGTGTCGTTGGTGGGTTCGTCGGCATCACAGACGGATGCACTTCAGAGTCAGCCTTTGTCCACTTCGCGGCGTATCCCAGGTATCTCGGATGACTCATTGCGGCAAATCCGACAAGCGATGCGTCGAGTCGTCGATGCTGGCACGGGGCGTCGCGCCCGAATCTCGGGCCTTCCGATCGCTGGCAAGACAGGGACAGCCGAAACAGGTTCCGGCCGCGGCGACCACGCCTGGTTCGCCGGCTTTGCACCTGCGAATTCGCCCCGCGTGGCCTTTGTTGTGGTGGTCGAACACGGTGGCACGGGGGGAACTATCGCAGCACCGATTGCGAAAGAATTCCTGCTTGAGATGCTAAAGCTTGATCTCTTACAGCGGCCTCGGGTCGTGAAAGCAGATTGAGTCAATGTAGCCATCACTCTCTGAGTGATGAGCCTTTCGGTGTTGGCTTCGAGCGTGTCTGTTGAGATTGATGACGATACCCGTCTGATTTGAACTTTGTCGTTGTGAGGTACGAACACGCTGGACTCATCACTCGGAGAGTGATGGCTACTTTGGGAGCAATCAAGTAGCCTGAGAAGCTAGATTTGATCCTCTTCTTCCGGCGCGACATCTGGAACTTTTGCCAGAATGGCTTTGAATTTATCTTTGCTACCTCGTTGAGCACGCTGCTCCAAGTATTCCATTGTTGCCAAAGATGCGAGTTTCTCAGCGACAGCCGTTGCAATGAATTGATTCATCGAAATGCCATCTTGCTCGGCAAATTCTTTCGCTTGCTTATGAAGTGATTTGGGTAATCGGAGGCTCAATGTAGTGCTCATGGATTCTCCTTGATGTTTTTCAGAAATTCGTTTGGACGAACCGCTTTAACATGACATGTTTCGATGCCTCGGAAGTCACGTTCATTAAAAGTAATGATATATTCGCAACCCGCTGTCACTGCCAATTCGAGGACCATGTCGCCTCTTGGATCGCGTAAGAAGAGACGCCAAAGAGAATACACATCGTGCAGATTGCCCACCGAGCAAAGGTAGTCTAAGACGTCGCCAATCTCTTCGGGCGATAATCCAAATTCTGAACGGTTCAATACATCTTCGTATTCCAAGACCAGCGGAACGAAAAGTTCACTTGGAAACGAAGCCCCCGATATTGTCGAGGCCTAGGAATCCGCCCGTAAAGATGTTCTTGCCGCTGACGTCCTTTCGATTGACCCACCAAGTGAAATTGATGAGCAACTTTTGAAACACTCGGTCCGGCTGACCGGCCTCTTTAGTCATCTCGTAAATCTGCCAGCACGCCCATGCGTGAACGGGTGGATTGATGTCACTGAAATTCCATTCGTAGGCCGGAATCTGTCCGTTGGGATGCATGTACCACTCGCGCAGGAACAGCACTAGTTGTTCCTTGGCGAAATCTAAGTCCAACCGCGCGAACGGAATCATGTGGAATGCCAAATCCCAGGCCGCGTACCAAGGGCACTCCCACTTGTCGGGCATCGAGATCACGTCGCGGTTGTGCGAAGTCGGCCAGTCGTGATTGCGGACGGTCTTGCGGCTCTCGGGAGCGGGATGTTCCGGATCGCCGCGGAGCCAATCTTCGACGACGAGATGATAGAATTGCTTGGTCCATAGCAGTTCCGCGTCGGACTGTCGCAGCACGTTGCGTTCGTCGGCGTTGAGAGTCGCGGGCGTTCTTTCTTCGTAGAAGGAGTCGGCTTCGCTGATTCGTTGTTCGAAGACTTGGTCAAAGCCAGGGCCAAATGCTGTTTCGGAGGCCTCGCCGTCAGCGGACAAGCGGAATTGAAGCGTGCGTGTTTCTCCGGATGTCAGTTCAAGAACAACGTACGGTGTTACCTTTGTGCCAACGTTCTTCGAGTTGACAGCAGCCGACTCGCCACGAATTACGAAATCGTTGAAGGCATCCTTGCAGTAAGGCGTCGGGTTCTCGGTTCCATACAAGCGGTTTAAGTTACTGACGTTGTCGGTGAAGAGCCACTGTGTTGATCCGTTGCCACCCACATCCGCCGAGAATGTGAACTTGCCCAGTGTGGCATGGCTGGCGGTGATGGCTGCGTCGGACTCGACCCACATGGCGGGCTTGGGCCAGCAGCCTTCGTGCTCGCAGTTCCACGTCCAAGTGTTGCGAAACCAAAGTGTAGGCAACACGTGAATCGTGGCGCTGTCGCTGACGTGAACTCGAATCAATATGTCGTTGGGACTGCCCTTCGCGTACTCGGAGACAACATCGAAGTAGCGGTCTTCCTCGAAGGCGCCTGCGTCCGATAACTCGAATTCGGGCTGCATGCGGTCTCGGCCAGAGTTTTCGTTCCGCAATTGCCCGTAGGGGAATTCGCGTTGAGGATAGAGTGCCTTCATGTATGAGTGTGTGGATGTCGAGTCGAGGTAGTAGTAGCATTCCTTGACGTCTTCGCCGTGATTTACTTGAGGCCCCGTGAGGCCATACAGCCGCTCTTTGAGAATCGGGTCGACGCTGTTCCACAATGCCTACGCAAAGCACAAGCGACACTCTCGATCGGTGATTCCGAGCAAGCCATCTTCACCCCAGCGATAGGCCCGTTGATGTGAGTGCTCGAAGGGAAAGTAATCCCAGGGTTCGCCATCGGGCGAGTAATCCTCGCGAACCGTGCCCCATTGACGTTCGGAGAGATATGGTCCCCAGCGTTTCCAATTCCCATCGGGATCGCGGTTGGCGGCAGCGGCCAAGTGTTGTGTTTCGGCGGATGTGCTCATCCGATGTCCTATGCTGAAGGGGGCGGGCTGCAAGTTGGCAGCTTACGTAACGAAAAAACAGTGAGCAACGATGCGAATCGAATTGGCTTGGAAGATTCGTTTAACCCGTAGCCGAAGGCGAGGCAACAAGATGAAGAGCCTCGCCTTCGGCTACGGGTTAAACGGTGCTACTAGGTTGTCTTTCGGCGCTTCTTGTCAATCCGGTTGCGAACACGTGATCTCGCTGCGCGTTGATGATACAATCCGGATTCGCATTGAACACTGAAATTCGAAGGAGCCGTCATCAATGAAACGCTTGTTTCTTGCTCTCGCTATTGCCACTTGGATTGCCAATTTCACTCTAGCTGCCGAGCCTGCTCAATTGATCAAGACGATTAAGGCCGTCGGAAAAGAAGGTCAAGGCAATGAAGCCGCGTCGCAAGCACTGCGCGAGTTGGCTCAGGCAGATGCTAAGGTCTTGCCGACCATCCTTACTTCTTTTGATGGCGCGAATCTGCTGGCATCGAACTGGCTGCGAAGTGCTGTCGAGACCATCGCCGATCGCACGGTCAAGAAGGGCAAGGACTTGCCGATCGTGCAGCTAGAACAATTCGTTTTGGACATCAAACAAAATCCGCGTGCTCGACGGTTGGCATATGAGTGGCTCGCGAAAGTCGACGGCGAAGCCCAGGACCGTTTGATCCCTGGAATGCTCCTCGACCCCAGTCCCGAGTTTCGCCGTGATGCCGTTTCGCGGTTGATCGACAGTGCTAAGACGGCGGAAGCTGATAAGCAGCGCCGTGGGTTGTACCTGCAAGCTCTAAAGGGAGCCACTGATGACGATCAAGTCAAAGCGATCGTCAAGCCGCTCCGTGAAATGGGCGAGAAGGTGGACTTGCAACGGCACTTTGGTTTCTTGGCCAATTGGCAGATGATCGGCCCGTTCAATAATCGTGAACTGGTCGGCTTCGCGGCGACTTACCCGCCCGAGAACGAAGTGAAATTGAAAGCCAAATACGAAGGTCAATTGGGCGAAGTCGCCTGGGCTCCGCAATCGACAAAAGACGACTACGGGCTGCTTGACATTGGCAAGCAAATCAAGAACTACAAGGGTTCGGTGATGTACGCCACGACCGAATTCACCAGCTCGACAGAACGTCCGATCGAGTTTCGCTTGGGAACGCCAAACGCCTGGAAGTTATGGCTCAACGGAAAGTATCTCTTCGGCCGTGACGAGTACCACCGTGGTACGAAGATGGATCAATATCGAGTCGCCGCGAAGTTGAAGCCGGGCAAGAACGTGATCTTGCTGAAGATTTGCCAGAACGAGCAAGAGCAATCCTGGGCTCAGCGATATCAATTCCAAATCCGCATCTGCGAGGCTTCCGGAGTCGCGGTCTTGCCATCGACAACGCGAAAGACGTCTCAGCTTTCTCGTTGAGTGTGGCTTGCAGAGATATTTCGTTTAACCCGTAGCCGAAGGCGAGGAGCAGTGGGCCAAGACTCGCCGGCTACGGGGCAAACGATTCACTTAGAGCAGCCCTGTGTTCCTTTCATGGACTACGAAGCCAACTGTATCTGTGATTCCTGTGGCGAGGAGATCGTGATTCCGATCGGTCCATCAGCCGGTCGCAGCCAGGAGTATGTCGAAGACTGCCCCGTCTGTTGCCATCCCAACGTGATTCGTGTCGGATTTGAATCGGACGGTGACTTTCAACTTTATAGCGAAGCGGAGTGATCCGTCGTTCGAAATTCTCGTTAATTCGCAATCGCCTGTTTGACAGTTCTGGAAATCGACATGACGGCCCCTGAAGAATCTGATGCAAAATCGCCCGAAGAAGTCGATCTTGAGACCGACAACTTAATCGCAACTTACGAGCAAGTCGCAGAGTGGATTCGCTTCGCGGACGCTAAGGCTGCCGTTGTCCTGACAGTGGCCGGGGCATTAGCGAGCATCTTGATTCCAACGTTGAAGGAGTACTTCAAGAACATCGCAATTGGTGAGTCGATCGCTAGCGGAATTGTGATTGGTGCGTTTTCGATTTGGCTGATCCTGACGATCTGGCGGGCATATTGTGCGTTCCGGCATATTGTGCGTTCCGGCATATTGTTCGTTCCGGTGTATCTTGCCGTTCCGTCGAGGTGGTCAGCATCCTGCTTTGGATGCGTGCTCGCACTTTCACCCAGCCGCGATTGCGGCCAAGTATCAGTTAGAAGACCACAAACAATTTGTGAAAGATTGAGAAGCGGTCGGGATCAAGGTTTTCAAGCCGAGGTCTTGGCGGGTTTGTTGATTGACTCGCACATCTCGAACTCGAAGTATCATCGAGTCACACTGTCGATTCGCTTGCTTGGAATGAGCAGCATCTTCGCATTGATTTATTTAATCGCGGTGCGATTCTAGGCACCTCGAAACGAGCGGCGCAAATGCGTACCAATTTTCAAAAGACGGCCGAGTCTTTGATGGCGCGCGAATTGGCTGGCGATCCACTGCATTCCATATTTCGTAGCAAGTGTCGTTCAATCTATCGTCAGTTGTCGATCGATGCGCGTTGCCCCGCGATGTTGAGTTTGTGGGGAACGAGCCTCAATTTTGACGAGAATGCAAAATGCCAAATCGTTTCGCCATGGAATCATGGCCACGATTGGTGAAGTCGCGGGCATCCCATGTCACGGTGATGTGATTCATGCTGGCTTGCAGCATACCTACGGATACTTATTGAGCACGATCGAGACACCGTTTGGTTTCAAACGGGACCGTTGGGTTGATGACACGATTTCTGCCAGTTTGGGTTTGAGAAGCTCGGCGCTTCGTCCGTGGACGAAGCAGTCGTTGTTGATGAATGTCACTTGCTTGGGCGAATAGCTTTTCGAAAAATGCCGGCAGAGCTTTCCGTTTTGCGGCGTCATAAACAAATCGTTTCCGATGAGTTGACCAGCTTCCCGTTTCGTCGCCTGCGAATCTCCCGTATTGCGAAACGGATCAAGATTCCGCGGTCTCGTTCGTTAACGTACACACTGACTTCGTGAAACTTGCCCAAGAGTCAGACGCGCAGTACCTATTGGTCTATTCGATTCAAGATGATCGAGATTCTCGAGGATCGTTGATCACTGCCTTTCCTGTGTCTGATGAGGTCTTTCAACAAGAGACGCAGACGCAACCGTTTGGCAAACGCGTGCCTCTTCGAACGCGTTACAATTTGTACGTTGACGGTTGGACTGGGGAAGAACTGCGTGGCGCCAGAACTCTCATCGAATAGCTGCTCTCTTATGGGAGGTGCCAGCGACAGCACAGCCTAACTTGGAATGAGCTGTCATGAACGGCCATTTTCCTTTATTCTCAACGTATATTCGCGCTTGCCTAAGCGTGTGAAGAGCTGAAGTCGCCTTGGCAAGCCAAAACATGACAAGGGTGTATACGATGGCTGGTGGAATCCGATTTCTGGTTTGTGTTGTCTGCCTCGCAACAGTCTCAACATTGGGAGCCTGGCCGGTTGAAATGCTTATTCGACAGCCTGGTTTCGTACAGCCGGGAAATCCGGGTAGCGGGCAGCGCAGCTCTTCCGTGATTACGGATCGACAGCAGTCGCAGCGATTGCAGCAAGTCCAAAAGTTCATCGAAGAAAAGAATTACGATGCTGCGTTTGTCCCGCTGCGAATGATCATTGAAGCAAAAAATGATGCATTCGTACTTCCCGATCCAGCCGATAAGACGACCGCAAATTTGCCAGGGCGAGTGACTCTTACGACGATTAAGCAACAAATTGACAAGGCCATGTCTCGCATGCCTGCTGAAGGCCGGCGTGCGTATCAGTTGAGGTTTGGTAATGTTGCTAGCGGCCAAGTTGAGGAAGCGATTCGGGCGAATCGAATCGATCAACTGAATGAAGTTGTCAGGCTCTACTTTCATACATCGGCTGGAGCAAATGCCGCCTTTGCCTTAGGCAGCTATTACATGGACCGCTCCGAGTTCTCGACGGCCGCGCGGCTTTTCGAGAGAATTCGAAACGTCTCTTGGTATCGCGATCGATTGGAACCCTTGCTGTCTATCAAGACTGCCACGTGTTGGCATCGAGCTGGCATGCGGGATGAAGCGCGGCGAGTCTTAGTCGATCTGAAGTCGCACGTGAATTCAAAGCCAGTTTCGCTGGGCGGCAAGCAGATCGAGCTCTTTACTCAGGACTCGCAAGCAGTTGCTTGGCTCGAGTCGATTGCTGGGAAAGCAGCGGACTCGACGCTGACCGCCAATCACGATTGGCTTGTTCATTTGGGCAACCCGTCTCGGTCAGCTCTGTCTTCGACCAGCACACCAGCGCAAACTGCTGGCTGGATATTCCCGCTGCTTCCCGCAGATGGCGAGTCGGATTCTGCCGCTCGGAATCTTGTGACTCAATCTGATGGCAACGAGGAAGAATTGTCGAACGAATTTGATCCAGGCTCGATCGACATCGCCACGCTGGCCGATGGCCTGTGGAGAAAACGGCAACGAAACCGAGTCTCCTCGATCCCAGCAATGCAGGCCTTGATGAGTCGCGGTATTGTCGTCTTCCGCACGCTGAAGAAGCTGACGGCCGTTGATGCAAGCACTGGCGAGGTGCGCTGGCAATCCTTCTTGAATGATGTCGGATATGAACAAATTACTGGGGATCAAAATCGCGTTTCCAACTCTCCAGCGAACGCGCAGAAAGCCAACATGGAGTCGCTGTTGCAGAACCGTTTGTGGCGGGATGCAACGTGGGGTGTGATCAGTAGCGATGGTCGCTACGTGTATACGGTCGATGAGTATGTTGATCTATCGACTGCCCGAACAGCGATGGCGCGGATGCCGGGCTTCTTTTCCAATCCCTTTACGTCTCAGGTTAATCGACTTGTTGCCTACGAGTTAGAGTCGGGCCGGTTGATGTGGGAAGTTGGCGGCAGCCATAGCGACTACGAACTGAAAGACGCGGGAACATTCTTCTTGGGCGCACCACTACCGATGTCCGGTCGACTGTTCTGCACGATTCAAGAAGGTGGTGAGATTCGGCTGGCCGAGATCGACCCGCAGAATGGAAACATCGTCTGGTCACAAAGCTTAGCTCCTGTTCCGCAAGCAGCAATGCTCGACTTGTCGCGCTGGAAATCAGGCGCGAGCCCCGCTTCCGATGGCAGCGTGATCGTTTGTCCGACGACAACGGGCTCTGTGGTTGCCGTGGATTTGGCTCAAAGACAACTGTTGTGGCAGTATCGCTACCGACCTATGACGACATCGCTGAGCCAAGGCCGTCAAATGATCATGTTTCAAATGATGCGGCAGCGGAACATGGCTACATCCGGTTCTGACCCGATGGATGAAGACCGTTGGATCGACAACGTTCCTCGGATCCACGGCGGTCAAGTCTTGATGACTCCCGTCGATGGCAACGAATTGCTGAGCCTGAATCTTCTTACCGGCGAGTTGAATTGGCAGGTTCCTCGCGATGACAGTTTATACGTCGCGGCGACTTGGAAACAGGCGGCGATTGTTGTTGGGCGTTCGAAAGTTTTCGCCGTGTCGCTTCGAGACGGTCAGAAACTGTGGAAACAATCAACACCGATTCCACATCCCAGTGGTCGCGGTACACAGAGCGGTCGGTTTTATCACTTGCCGCTAACTTCGGGTGAGGTAGCTACGATCGATCTTGCCAACGGAATGATTCTGACCAAAACCCGAATTCACCCAGATCGTGTGCCCGGAAACCTCACGGCTTCTCAGGGAACGATGGTGTCGCTTTCGCATGATGGCTTGATCGCGTTTCGCAACGAACAGGACGTCAGCGATCAACTGAAGCAACAATTGGTTAAGGACGCCAATGATGCCGACGCCTTGGCAACTCGTGGCCGGATGAGATTGCACGCGGGCTACATTGAAGATGGCCTTGCCGATCTCAAGGAATCGTTGAAGATCGACGATGATCTGTCTTTGCGAGAACAGCTTGTCGACACCATGCTTGAACAACTGCGAGTCGATTTCGCTAAGCATCGAGGTTCGGCGGACAAACTCGAAGCGTTGGTCGTCAATGAAACTCAGCGGCAGCGTTTTCATCGACAGTTTGCCGATGGCTTGTTGATCGCTGACGAGCCCGTAGCCGCTTTCCGCGAGTACTTGAATCTTGCCGGTCCGACATCGAAGGGGGCCGATTCGATGTTCGAGCAACCGTCGATCAAAGTTAGTGGTGACGCCTGGATGTCAGGTCGCTTCCAGGGTCTCTTGAACAGTGGTCAAGAAACCGCGGCGATCGACAAGATTGTGAAAGAACAATTTGACACCAGTCTCGCCGCGGACAACGTGAAAGTGTTGCGAAGATTTGTTCGTTCGTTCGACGGCCATCAGCTCACCGATGTCGCGCGACGAAAACTTGTCGATCGACTTACTGGAGAAGCGAACTCGCTGGAACGCGAGCGAGTCTTGCGTCAGCTTCAACACGCCGACGATACAACACTAAACGCGTTTGCAACCAGCCAGCTTGCCGAGCTGTACTTGGACAGAGGTCGTTTTGCCTTGGCCAGGAATGAAATCAAACAGCTCGAATCTCAATTCGCTAGTGTCGATTTGGGGAACTCAAAGAATGGCAAGCAACTTGCCGAGCAGTTGCGTTCTGACGCTGGCTTCGACAAAGAGCCAACCCCTTATCCGTGGCCCAAATTCACAACCGTGAAACAGTCCTCGCCTCAGCGATCAATGGTTCGCACGTTTCCCGTCAATGTGTTTGACAGAAGCGGCACGGAGAATCGATGGATGATCCAACTGGATTACCGTCGCACGAACATCATCGCCTTGGATCAACGTGGGGTCGAGCAGTGGAAGCTCGACATTTCTGGCGAGGGATTGACGCAGCCGAACCCGTATACCAATTCGATGCATATCTTGCCGTCGATCGCCGTCTTAACGCTGGGCAATCGATTCATGGTCATCGACATTCGCGACCCGAAGTCTCCAAAAGTGTTGTGGCGACGCAACCTGTATCAACCGCTGGCGCAGGCGAACATGATGAGCGTTCGCGTTCAACCGCGTGCCAACGGCATTTTCCAGGCGATGACGCCAAACGGCGGAATGGCTGGTACAGTGTACGTTCAACGCGAGGAATGCATTGTCTATAGCGTTGGCAAAAAGCTGCACTGTGCAGATTCCCTCACTGGTGAAATCCTTTGGACTCGCGAAAACTTTGATCCAGAAAGCATCGTCACCGGAGATGCCGACTTCGTGATCCAGCGAGTTCGTGGTCAACAGAGTCTGAGTGTCATCAGTACTCGAGACGGCTCGCCAGTGCGGCATGTTGAGATCGCGGGCCGGCAGGTCTTGCTGAGAAACTTTGGCCGCATGGGTTTGTACTCCGAGTTCCTCGAAGACCAACGCGTGTTGTCATTTGTTGACATGAGCAATGGTCAGAAGAAGTGGCAACGCAAGTTTTCACTGACGGCAGAAGTGGACATGATGTCGAACGACAATGTCGCGGTGTTGGAGCGAGGTGGTCATTTACTGATCCTTAACACTCAAAGCGGAACGCCAATTCTAGAATCCGAAACGGGGATCAAAGAAAAAGTTCTCAGTTTCTCGGTGATTCCGAATCGTGAACAGTACATCTTGCTGACACGATTGCCCAACGAGGATGAGACCGTCTTGCGGGTTGATGGACTCACGCGGTCGCAGATTCTGGTTCATGGGCCTGTGATGGCCTTCGATCGCAAGACAGGGCGACAGCTTTGGAAGACGGAAATCCAACATCGATCACTGGGTGCCGAGATGCCGCTTGAATTACCCCTGATGGTGTTTGCAGCGCGGCTTCAGAGAACGACTAAGACACCCAACGGGCAACGGTTTCACTCGGAAGCTCACGTCCAGCTGCTCGATCCACGCACTGGCAAGATTGTTCACACCGAGGAACAACCACGAATCTACGGAGCTTACGAGATCGAGCCTGCGGTTGCTCAGAATCGCATTAATGTGCGATTCAACGGGTTAATGCTTTCGGTCGACTACACCAACAAGCCTCCCGAAGAACCCAAACCTGAGGCACCGAAGAAAGAAGAGTAGCCAGCATCCCGCCGCATTTGATGTTGCGTCGAACAGTTGGGGGACATGCTTTTGGCGCCAAATGCGACGCTTACGTCACAGGCCGCTTAGCAAATCTCTGGCCATTCCTTACAGGGATTTCCACATCTTGCTTCTTGGTCGCTTGCGCCGGCTCCGGCAACGGCAGCGATCTTGGCTTTGTAGGGGATGCACCGATTGTGCCGACACGGCAGGCTAGCACCGACATGTAACCGTGTTTACGGAATCCCCATGTGGGAAAGTGTAGATCTGAGATGGAATCGTATGGAGGGATTTACCGCGCGGGTAGAGTTCTGCACTGAGACTTAGATTCAACCTTCCTATCTGAACTTGTTGCATTCAAAGCGAGCCTCATCTCGAAACCTTCACTTCCCTGAGTGCGGCAAAGTCAACGGTCCAGTAAACAGCGGAGCCAAAAAACATGAGTTCACCCCGCAGTGTCGTCGAGTTACTTCGTGTCATCGAACCCAGCCAATTAATTGATGCGTCACTCTTGCGGTCGATCAAGCCGGAACTTCTCGGGAGCGCTAACGGTCAACAACCCGTTCCGTCAGCCGCGAAGGTTTTGGTCAAGAAGAAACTCGTCACACCCTATCAAGCTCGTCAGCTTCTGAAAGGACGCCATCGAGGTTTCTACATTGGCAAGAACAAGATCCTTGATCTGCTGGGCACAGGTGGCATGGGTAAGGTTTTCTTGGCCGAACAAATCACCATGCAACGAATGGTGGCCGTCAAACTGATTACTCCACGCACGGGACAACAACAGCAAAGCGAAGCGGTGGCGCGTTTCACTCGAGAAGCACGGTCGGTCGCTTCACTCAGCCATCCGAATATTGTGCAAGCCGTTGACTTCGATTGCGATGACGGATTCCCCTTCATCGTGATGGAATACATCGACGTTGCCGCTCAAGTCGAACGATTCGGACCGCTTTCCGTCTCTCAAGCAGCCGATTACATCTGCCAAGCCGCCGCCGGCTTGGGACACGCCCATCAAAACGGCTTTGTTCATCGCGACGTAAAACCCGGGAACTTCTTGGTTGATCCTCGAGGTCGTCTCAAGGTTTTGGATCTCGGATTCGGCCGAGCGTGAATCGTTCAACATCACCATCGAGAGCATTGTGGAAGTGGCCGGCTTCTCGGGCGAGCAGGTTGCGGGAATCGCCGGAGAGTACCGAATCGACCATCGTGAGCCGCCGAAATCAGTCTGCGCGACTCCACATGGCATTCCGATCAACAAGTGGACTCACGTCGCCATCGTCCGCCGCAAGATCGACGATGATCAGTACGAATACCGCTGGTACTTCGATGGTGTGGAAGACTCGTTCCAGACAACCATTGTCGATGGTCCACTGCCATCATCGGGAGTTTGGACCATTGGAGGCCGACCTGGCTTTCCAGCTCGCGTGTTGATCGACGAAGTCCGCTTCTGGAGTGGACCAGCTGGCAAGAATGAAATGATGATCAATAGACAAGGAGACCGGACGCGACGCAGTCGTTAAAGGATTACTCTGTTAACTCCGTTGACCCATGTTCAAAAGCCGAACGCCCCGGGCATTAACCAGCACGCCGTTGTTCGGACTGTTGGTGTTCTGGGAGCCACACAGGTTCGATGCCCTTGGCTTCAAATTGCTCGGCCAGATGCCGATGGCAAGTGAACATCAACAGTTGTTGACCGTTCTTGGCGAAGTCGATCAACTCGTCGATCGTGGCGTCGCCGCGGTGTTGGTCGAAGTTGACCAAAATGTCATCCAAGACCAACGGAAGCTCGACGCCATCGCTGGCAAATTGACGCACCATCGCCAGCCGTAGGGCTAAGAACAGTTGCTCACGAGCGCCACGGCTTAGTTGTTCGACGGACCACGACTTGCCTTGATAGTCGTCTAATCGTAAACGCCGCTCGCCGAGTGGCGTCCAGACGTTTTCGTACTTGCCGCAACTCATGCGTTCCAAGTACTCGGAAGCCGCCGCCAGAATCTCTGGCTGACAATTCTTCTCGAAACGTGACCGCAGCCCCTCGACGGCTGACGCCGCCCACTCCATCGCAAACCACTCTTGGGCTGCATCGCGAAGTCGGCTGGCGACTAACTCGCGATCGAATCGCATCGATGCTGCTTGGTTGTCGTTTCGCAACTGAGCAATCTCGTGCTTGAGACTTCCCATCTCTTCATGCGCGGCATTCAGATCAAGTTCCAGTTGTTGCAAATCCGTTTCGAGTTCATGAATGCGAGCCGCATTCTTGTCAGCGTCGTATTCGACCAAGTCACTCTCGACGATGGCCAATTCCTTTTCCGCACTGGTCACTTCGGCCAACTCTTCGCGAGCCAACGCTAACAGTTCCAGCACTTCGCGCTGTCGCTGAAATGCACTGGCCCGGTTTTGAAAGTCCTCGCGGTCCGCGGCTCCCGATTGAACTAAGATGGCCGAACGCTTGATTTTGAGATCGCGGATGCGCGACTTCAACTTGGCGGCTTCGCGGCGTTTGGCCATTTCTTCTCGACGGCAATCGCGTTTTTCGCTGCGTTGCATTCCGTACGAACGCAACTCGTCCTCCCATTGATTTAGGATTTCGACGGGGTCCGAGTAATCGGCATCCCAGCGATTCATGCGGCGGCCAAGAGCCTCGATGCGTTTTTTGTACGAGTTCAGCAGACTTCGGTGTCGCTTCAATTCCGATTCAACCGACTTCCACTTTTGGCGTTCTTGGTCGACCTCGGCGATTCGATGCCAAGCCTCGATGGCATCCGGCACGCTTAGTGTTTCGGGCAATCCGATGTCGATCAGCAACTCGCACCATTCTTGTTGATGCGTGGTCAAGTCGCGCTGCACGTCCTGGAACTTGACTCGCATTTCGCTCAGCCGCCGGCGGAACTTCTTGATGGCTTCTTGCTCATCGGCCATCTGCTCCAAGTCCTTCGCCCATGTCGCGACGCGTCGCATCAACTCGGTCTCGCTGGCACCGTGCGTGAATCCGGGGATCGACTCAGACAGTTGTTCCAGCGACTCTTGAGTCTCTGTCAATCGACGTTCGTTCGCCAAGTGTTCTTGGTGCAGCCGCTGTCTCTCGGCGATCACTTCGCCTTCGAAGTGCGATTTGCCGCCCCAAGCCATGCCGACGAAAGTTGCTCCGAGGAACACGAAAGCTAGCCCGGCGAACCAATTCGTCGTGAGTCCCGTGACCACACCACCAATCGTCAACGCGACGCCAACGGCAACAAAGAACCAAAGCACGAACTGCACCCAGCCAGGCAAAACTAGTCGTGTCTCGGACGTTTCAAGTTGTTCCAGAACGGCGCGTTGACGTTGCTGAAGTTCGGTTTGCTCAAGCCGCAACTGACTGACTTCAGCGATGCGATCGAAACAGGCTTGCGACTGACCTTGGGATTGCTCGATTGATAACCCACCCAGAGATTTCATTTTCTCACTGAGCGAAAGCCCGCGCTTATGACACTGATCAGCAAGCCGTTGGATCCGCTTGCCAAACTTCTCTTTGCGTCGAGTCGCCTGCTGAAACTGTTCGGCTCGTCGAATCAAGCGATAATGCGCTGACGGTGATGTGTTGACCGTATGGCCGTTGGCTGCCTGTTCGCCCAGCTCGCGAAGTTTGTGTTCGTAGCGTTCCCGAAGATCAGCGGATTCGACTTCACCAACGTCAATGGTCTCCGCGAGTTCCTCGATCCACTCCATTTCGTCGATGTAGCTTTGTATTGTGAGCGCTTCTTTCCGAAGCTCGGAGTCGACATCGATGCCCAACGATTGTCGCTTCAAACGCGATGCTTCCGACATCAACTGGCTGCGGGTTTGCTTGAGCTGCTCAAGTTCCGCTTCGATTTCGTCGAATTGTTCGGGGCCAATGTTGGGGAAGCTGCCAATCTGAGGCATCCGGCGCAGCTCTTTCTCTAACTCATGAACTTCGCTCCATGGTTTCCAGACGCGGTCCATGAACTTGTGACCGCGTAGGTTCATTCGCAGGTCGTCTTGGTGCCGCTTCATTTTCTCGATGCGTACCGTGAGTTCATCGCGGCGGCCTGAGAGTTCACGATGCTTGTCTTGGCTTTCGTTGTGTGCATCGATTTGCTTGCTGACGTTGGCAAAGTCGCGAAACTGCTCGAACAACTTGCCCTGTCCTTGAGCCGGCTGGAACAACTCGCGGCGACGCTCGGCAATCCGATCGTTTAGTGAAAGCAAGCGTTGGCCGTCGGCACCAAGGGAAAGCCCGTAGATGTGACGCTCAACATCGTCGGCTTCAAGAGTGGCCAACTGCTGGATTTCTCGCAGTCCAAACGCAAACACGTTTTCGAAAACTGTTTCATTCGTGCCGCAAAGAATGTGGTTGACCAATTCATCGACTTGCTGATCATCGACGGGGCCATCCAGTCCGAGTCCCTCGAAGCCCACCCGCCCGCGACCGGAATCGCGTGCAATCCTGGCGACAGAACCAGTTTGACCATCAACGATCAGCTTCAGCGATCCCATTCGAGATTGCGGTGGAAAGGCCAAATCGGCCGGTGGTTGCTGAAACCCATAGAGTACGCCGCGGATGAACTTCATCAACGTCGATTTGCCCGCTTCGTTCGGGCCATAGAAGACATTCAAGCCCTGTGGCTTCAGCGGCAAAGACAGGTTTCGCCAAATACCGAATTGTTCGACTTCGATACTTTGAATTTTCATGTTCGCTTCCTTGCGAAGGAGCTTACGCGTCGTGCTGTATTTCTTGTGGCCCCGCGACTCTGCTCGCGGGGATCGTTTCATGCTGTGATTCCCCGCGACGGAATCGCGGGACCACAACCCTTCAGGTCATTGGGCGTCGTCGAAGTCATCTTTGAACCAATCGAGTCCTTGTTGATAAGCGCTAGCCATGACAGCGTCCGGATCAAGCTTCGTGGCCAGTGCCCGCAATCGCCCGCTCCAAGGACCTTCGACTCCATGGGCACCATCGACCAAGTGAATCAGTGCGTCCGTGTCCAAAGGCATTTCGCTTTCAAGCGTCGATAGGAAGTCCATCAGAAGTACGGATTCCCCCGTCGTTCGATGTTGCCAATCTGGCAGCAAGCCGATGCTGTGTTGAACGTGTGCTTCATCGCTGAAGCGAAGTTGAGTTGTGAAACTGACCAGCAGCGAGCTGGCCACATCCTCTCGATGTAAGGCTTCGAACAACTCACCGGACCCGCGGACGGTCCAATTGATCAGCCAAAGCGACTCGCCCCCGTGAGTCTCGATCTGGCGAAATCGATCTTCGATGGCCTTTGCCAGATCGTTTTGTGTCGTCTCTGGCGAGATTTGAATTTCAGGACGCTCCCAGCGAACGGAAGCGACACGGATCGGACGTAAGATCAAGTTCTTGTACTCGTCGACTTCGACCAACGTACAACCTTGCGGACCAGATTGACTGGGTTTGATAGCTTGAGGTGTTCCAGGATCGTGAGCGATTCCATGTGCGGCATCGACGGTGAACGATTTCTCTGCATCGACGACGGCAACGTAATCACCCGCGTAGTTGCCCAGCGTTTCACGGATTTCGATCAACTCGTCAAAGTCTTCAGTCTCAAGGACTTCATCCGCTTCCGCTTCTTCATAACCAACGCTGGCTTCGGCTGGCTCGGGAGCCTGAGGCTCTTGGAAGTGGGCTTCTTCCGAATCAGCGGCCTCAGCACTGTGGTCGACCATTGATTCATCTTCGTCTGCCTCCGCTTCGTGTGGCACGGCGAAGTCGACGGGACCATCATAGATCGAGATCGATAGCGGGCTACCCCATCCATCGGCATGTTCGCTTTCGTCGAAATCCATGTCGGCGAGCGATATCAATGCGAGGCTACCCATGTTCTCGTGATCAACGGTGATGCTGGAACTGTTCGCGTCGAAGACTTGGACATTGTCTGGAAGGTTAGGAATGCGAAGCCACTTGGCCAGCGGATCATGTTCTCCCGGAACAATGACCGCCTGAATCCCATGTTCTCCCAGCTTGCGGAGCCCCGAACACAAGGCAGTCTGCGCACGCAAACTTCGATCCCGATGGTGAAAACTGTTGGCTGTGAGCATCAAAAACTGAACGGATTTCTCGATGCACAAATCGACAATCCGCTCGAATGCCGTCAGCGTGGCATCTTGAGCGATCTGCCGCAGCTTATCGGGCAACGGTCCGGTGTCTCGCAATTGATGGTCGACCAATACGTTTGAGGCATGGACGAAACGAAACCCTTGAGTCGACACGGCGGACTCCTTTCCACCAGAGTGTGTGATCTTTTTCCATTGAGATCTCGATCCCGAGACCTCACAAGAAAAGCTGTGAAGACGGTACATCAGCGATGCTAATCCAAAGCGGCGGAAGAGTTTAGCTCCAATCGAGAAGTGCCGGAACCCCAAATCCGTGCGGGGAGACTTGTTCGAAGAATTCTTCAGAATTCAAACGAATCAGCGTGCGATACCGGCGCCGATTCCGCCTAACGAATTGCAACCGCAACTCGAATAGAAGGCCCAGCCATGACCGACAGAAAGAATACTCAAGAACTTCCAACTGAAATCGTTGAATTCAGAGACGACAAGGCGGCGAAGTTATCGGCAGAGGTCCAGAGACTGCGACAGAAAACCTGGGCACTGACGTCAGGTTTAGCTCCAATGGTGGGAATTGCCGCCGCGTTTATTTTCACCGTTCCAATTTGCGCGGTCTTGACAGAAGTTATAGGCTTTCCGATTCCCTTTGGTGGACCGTCCCATGATTTCAGTAGAACCATCCTTGGATTGCTGTTCCTGATCCTACTTGGCGGCTTCATCCCATTGATTGTCATTGGTGTTGCCTCAGCAGGCTTCGCCATAATATTGAGCCGCAATTTCGATAAGCAGTTTCTTGTGATCCCGTTGACATTGTTGACTGGCTTCGTGGCGGACTTCATCGGGATGGTGATTCTTTGCAACTCAAAGTTCTAGCTGCTCAATTAATGGACGCAATTATAGATATGCCGATCAAAAGGGATCCCACGAGACGCTATAACATGTTGAGGTGGCTTGGCTTGGCCGAGTCGATTCGCAGCCGTCAGCGATTCTAATTCAAAGCGGCAGAAGGGTTTAGCTCGAATCGAGAAGTGACGGAAACCCCAAATCGGTGCGGTCACCGGCTTAGAATACCTCGACAAGTGGAGGTCTTTTGACGTTTCGGATCAATGTTGATAGACAGACTTAGTAACAACAACTCGCAGTTCCACACTCAGTCAAAGTGATGCTGCGTTCCTAGTTGCCTTGCATCGATCAACTCAATTGAAGAGTGCTCTTAATACTTTATTTGCTTTACCCTGTCTTAAACTCTTCGCGTTCGTGGATGACGGCATCTTGAATTTGATTGCGTTGCTTCTAATGACGACTTTGTGGCGTGCAGAATTATTCTGCCACGCGTTTTCGTCCATGGTTCCTCGTTCAAAGCGGTCTATAACTGATGGAGTGCTGAGAAGTCGCTCGTCCGCGACAAGTTGAAAAATATAGATTTCGTCCGGCCTCAAGAGTAGAAACTCGTGTCCAGGAATAACACGGACACGTTTAGGATCTTGTAGTACTCGCACATTGTCCAATCGAAACCGAAGTTGGCTTTCAACAACGCCATTATCGTAAAGATAGCACCAGTGATGAGGATGGAGTTTCTTGAGTCTTCCAAACGGATCTAGCACGGGAAGCAAGTCGCCCAGGTACTTCCCTTTTTGGTTGTAGACATCCAATCGTCCAGGAACGCCCAGTTGCTCTTTGAATTGAGGATTGAAAACGAAATGTGACCTGCCGGCAACCGTCGTTCGCAACGTAATGGTAATCGCCTTAATATCACTCTGGCCTTACCCAAGATTGGTGGACAGTGAATCTCCTTATGTCATGATAGTCTGACAGGAGAGG
>PBMZ01000127.1 GCA_002722955.1 Planctomycetaceae bacterium
AACGAATTGACGGTGGTCTCGGATGCTGATGACGCGATTAGAATTCGCTCCGCAAACAGCCAAGTCATCGTTGAGGTAGCTCCCAGTCCGCTCGGGCCGTTCACCGCGGTTGCTTTGCAGAACATCAATCCTTCCAGTCTCACTGGACTCAACGTATTTGGTGGACCTGCAGAGAATGACATCGACTTGATGCTCGTCACTGCTCTGAACTTCAGCAACCCGAACCTCAGCATCTTTGTTGATGGTGGCAATGGCAATGACGTCATCGACGTCAGCCCAGACATCGCTGGTGTGATCAATGGCGGCCATGGTGACGACACGATTACAGGTCAAGCTGCCGACGACACCATCAATGGTGGTGATGGCAATGACTCGATCACTGGAGCCGACGGCATCGACGCCATCAATGCTGGCGATGGCGACGACATCGTCAGCGGCGGTACAGGTGACGATATCATTGATTCAGGCGACGGCAACGATGTTGTCACCGGTGATGGCGGAAACGACAGCATCTCCGCAGGTGATGGTCTAGACACCATCAACGGAAACGGTGGCGACGACACACTGAATGGAAATTCCGGCGACGACCTGCTCACTGGCGACGGCGGCGATGATGTGATCCGGGGCGGTAGCGGTGCTGACACAATCGACGGTGCCGGCGGCGATGATCGAGTGATCGGTCAACGCGGAAATGATTCCATTGACGGTGGAGCTGGCGATGATCGATTGCAGGGCTCAGAAGACGCCGACACATTGAATGGTGGCGACGGCTCCGACACCGTCATTGGCAATGGTGGCAATGACTCACTGCTGGGCGATGCTGGTAACGATACGTTGTTTGGTGGCAGCGGCCGCGACTTCCTCGACGGCGGTGATGACGATGACCTGATGAACGGACAAGGTGGTGCTGACACGCTGGCCACGATGGATGGCAGCGACACTCTGCTGGGTGGTGCTGGCAACGACTTGATGGGAGCAGGTCCGACTGCCGAGCCGCTTCCAGCGATCGCAGTAAATGATGTGACTGGATTGCCCGAGAATGCTCTTGGCGGTGTTGAGGCTGTGTTCACCGTAGCCTTGTCCAATCCTTATATGAGCGGTCCTGTCACTGTCGATTTCAGTACATCCGACGGCACAGCATTGGCCGGGCAAGACTATCAAGCAACCAGTGGAACGCTCACGTTCAATCCTGGTGAAACGCAAATGCAGGTCACTGTTCCCATCTTGGACGATACCATGTCCGAGCCCACGGAAATGTTCTTCCTTGATCTGATTGCGGCCACGAACGGTGTCTTGTTTGACAATCAAGGTTCGGCCGCGATTCTCGACGACGATCCTCCCCCTGGTGGAATCGACATTACACCAACTACCGATCCAAGCACGCTGACAACGGCAATCACGGGAGCAACCGGGAACGGCATTTCTGTGACCGGAATGACTCTTACCGGCCAAATGGGTGGCTTGATCAATCCGATGGCGGTTTCAACGGGCACATTCACTGCTGGTGACCAGTTGGTTTACGGAGTGTCTCGTGGCGGTGTTGTTCTGAGTTCCGGTGACGTCGCCGATTATGCATCGGGGCCGTTCGACAATGGAGCGTCGCAGACGACTTCTTACAGTGTCGAAGCTACGCCGGCACAGGAAATGTTGCTGGACCAAATCACCGGTGGAAACCTCAACCACAATGACGTTACCCAACTGGACATCCAGTTCGACTTGATGCCAGGCTTTGACACATTGTTCTTCGAGTTGGTCTTCGGCTCTGAAGAGTTTCCCACATTCGTTGGCAGCTCGTTCATTGACGCATTCGGCATCTTCCTGAACGGAACCAATATTGCTCAATTCAATGGTGCTCCGGTGAATATCGATCACCCGGACTTCCAGTTTGTTCCCGGCACGATCTTGAATGGTGTTTTGGCACCGGGTGGCGATCCACTGCTTAGCTTCTCGCAATTCATTGGTGATGGGGCGACTGGCAACACAATTACGTTCATCATTGCTGACTCAGGCGATACGTCATTAGATTCAACTGTATATATATCGTCTCTTGGCGGTTCGCTGCCTGGGGCACCTCCACCACCACCAGCCTCACCACCACCAGCTCCACCAGGACCGCCCGTTGGTTCTTTCGTGGTGACAGCCATCGGCGGTGCGGGTGACGACACGATCTTCGGCAGTGACGCGGATGATTCGTTGACCGGCGGCATCGGTAACGACTCCATCTTCGGTGCCGGTGGCAATGACACCATCTTCGGTGGCGGTGGCGATGACACATTGGAAGGGGCTGAAGGAGACGACACGATCGCTGGACAGGGTGGGGATGACATCCTGGTCGGTGGTGAAGGCAACGACACCTTGATCTGGCGCGGTGAAATGGACGGCTCGGACACGCTGAGTGGTGGTGAGGGAGCCGACGGAGTCGAAGTCCGTGGCGAACGCGTTCGCGACGACTTCACGGTCGGACAATCCGTCACGTTGACACCATCAGGCTCGACTGTCAGCAGTGCTGAGATCACCGTTACCGAAGGCTCGACGATCTTGACGATTCCGAATGATGTCGAGGAAGTCAGCGTCAATGGTGGTAATGGCAATGACCGGATTAACGTCAATGACTTGACCGAAGTTCCGGCCGTCGAATTGCACATCAACGGGCAAGGTGGCAACGATACGATAAGCGCTGCCAACGCCAACTTGAATGGCACGATTCTGGTCGTCGATGGTGGCATCGGTAATGACACCATCACTGGTAGTAATGGCAACGACACGCTGCTCGGCGCCGAGGATGATGACCAGTTGAACGGCGGCAATGGCAACGACCTTATTCGCGGCGGCGGTGGACAAGACTTACTCAACGGTGATGCTGGCGATGACACCATGGACGGCCAAGCCGGATCGGACACGCTGTTCGGCGGCGACGGTGACGATAGCGTCTCCGGTGGAACAGAGGCCGATCGTCTTCGAGGCAACGCTGGCAATGACACCCTCAGTGGTGGTGCTGGCAACGATACGTTGTCTGGTAACAATGGTTCGGACTCTCTCTTAGGCGGCATTGGAACGGACCGACTGTTCGGTGGCCGAGACGATGACACGCTTGACGGTGGGCGCGACGGTGACACGATCTTCGCTGGTGCGGGCAACGACGTTGTTCGAGGCGATCATGGTGCCGACAGCATCGACGCTGCGGAAGGCGACGACACAGTCGATGGCGGCGATGGCGATGACACCATCATGGCCGGAAGCGGTAACGACGGAATCAGTGGCGGCGACGGACACGCCAGCATTCGTGGCAACGCCGGCGACGACACGATGATCGGTCAAGACGGTGACGACACGATTCTTGGCGGTAGTGGCCAAGACATCGCTCTTGGCGGCGACGGCGATGATATCATCGATGGCCAAGGCGGCACGCGAGATACCGTTGCCGGTAACGAAGGCGACGACACCGTCGCGGGCTCGATGAGTGAAATTGATGAGACCTTTGTTCTCTCGGCCGAGATCATCGAGAACCTGGATACCACAACGCTCTAACAGCGTGACTGACCGTTTTCGTCAACTGAGTACAACCAGTGACCAAGTCTCGACCACCAATTAGGGTCCTTTGGGTTGTTGAAGGCTTGGGCACTGGTTTTTTCTTTTGTGCCGAACCTGTTAGGCGCTAGGGTCTCTTAGTTCAAAAAACGATCGCGAGGCTTGACAGCGAAACCGAAAAACGGGATGCTCCTTAGCCTTAATTCATGGGCGCTGTGAAACGGTGCCCGGAGAGAGCGTAGCTCAGTTGGTAGAGCAACGGACTTTTAATCCGTAGGTCCAGGGTTCGAGTCCCTGCGCTCTCATTTTTCTCTTAAAGTCTTTCTTGCTAGCGACTTATGTTCCTTGTGTGAACTCTGCTTTCGTCGCTGATTTCCCCTACAACCCCCTTTTTCGGCGTTTTCGTGCGCAAGATTCCTGTTGAGGCTGACTCTTCTACGTCCTGTCGTAGAATGTTCTTCTACATGTTGTAGAAAGGTCGGTGGAGACGGAGATGGGACACGGCATGGCGGCTATTAGCGATTCGGAACGAGACGTGATGAAGGTGCTCTGGGAGCACGGACCCATCGCTGTCCGTGAACTTCGTGAGCACCTGGAGCAGTCCGGACGCAAGTGGGCTCATACGACCGTTAATACATTGCTCAGTCGTCTGGAGCAAAAGGGATGTGTCAGTTGCGACCGAACTGGCTTCGCGCATCTGTTCACGGCCGCCGTCTCACGCGATCAATTGGTGAAACAGCGGCTTACGACGATTGCCAATGACTATTGCAACGGAACTCGCGTCCCGCTGATGTTGGCCTTGGTCGACGGACAAAGTTTCTCCGAGACGGAGATTCAGCAATTCCGCGACTTGCTTGATGAACTCGAATCACAAACAGTCGAGTCATCCGAAATCGAAGAAACTGAGCCGAAGGAGATGCGCGATGAGTGAGTTGCTTTGGCTTCTTGGACAGCACGTGTTGATGACGTCGTTGCTTGCGTTGACCGTCGTGCTCTTTTGTCGTTGGCGAAAACCGAGCCCCGAGGTGAGCCATCTGATGTGGCTCTTGGTGCTGTGTCGTTTGCTCATCCCGCCAGTTGCAACATGGCCGTGGACGATCCCAGCGTTTTGGGACAAGGACACAAGTGCTGTTGTTTCGACAGCGTTCGCCGATCCAGAACAAGTCGTTTTGGATGTCGCAATGAATCCCAACGAATTTCCAGAACGCGGGATTCGCGATTCGAGGCAAGAGTACGTTGACGTTGTGATCGCCAACTCAATTCCAGTAGAGCTTCCACAGCGGGAACAAACAGGACACTCCCAATGGCTTGGATTTTGTCGTCCATCTGGATTGCTGGTTCGTTGATGACGCTACTGATTGTGTTTTGGCGTGCCGCGAGAGTTTCTCGTGCATTGAAGGATCAGCAGTCAACGATCGAGTGGTTGAATGAAGACATCGCTGAGTAGTGCGAGCGGCTCGTGATCAAAGCTCCAACATGTGTCGTTGCGGACGAAGCGTCATCGCCGTTCCTTTGGTGTTTAGGCCGCATGCGACTTGTTTGGCCCGCGTCGCGAAGCTTGACCGAACATCGCCAGCAAGCCCAAACCGTGTTGATTCATGAATTGGCGCATCTGCGTCGCCGCGATCATTGGACGGCGTGGATCGAGCTACTCGGGTTGATCGTGTGGTGGTGGAATCCGATCTGCTGGCTTGTCCGGCGAGAGCTACGATTGTCGGCCGAGATGGCCTGTGATGCGTGGGTTGTCGAATTACTTCCAGATCGGCGTCGTGACTACGCCGAAGCGTTGCTTGAGTTTAATGAACCCCAGAATCGACTTGCCGTTGGAGTTGCGGGAGCTCGCGGCGGTTCTCGAAAAATGTTTCAAAGGAGACTAGAAATGATTATGCGTGAACGTGTTCCAACGACGTTTTCCAAGTTGACGGTCTTCGCGATCGTCTGTCTCGGCGCGATCTCTGTGCCCATCTTTGCAACCGAGGGAGCCAAGGATTTATCGGCAATCGGCCGCGATGATGAAGGCGCGGCATCAGCAAAGGTCGGCGAACTGCTCAAACAGCACACGAAGTTGATGAACGAAAAACGATTTGTCGAATCCGCGACCGTAGCGAAAGAGGCAAGAGAACTATTGCCGAATGACGAACGCGTCAACAAGCTGTTGTTCGATTCGAGACTGGCGCTTCGGACTGAGGTGACTAAGAAAGAGACAAAGAGAACTAAGACTGAGAAGACTCAAAAGGAGTTGTCGGACAAATCAAAAACTGCGAAGTCCGCAACCTTGAATGAAGTCTTGAAGCGAATCGAAAGAGAGTACTACGGAAAGATCGATCGTGAGGAACTTGAGTACGCGGCGACAAAGAGATGGCGATCTCAGTTGTCCGCAGTCGATTCGAGATCCAGCAAATTAACCCATGGGCCATGTCCGAAGATGGTGATGAGAATTATTGGGCCGATCAAAAGTCCAACGTTGCCTACGTCCACGTCCCGGCGTTCACTCGCAACACGGCCAAGAGTATGCAAGCAAGACTTAAGAGTCTCCGTAAGGAGGGGATGAAGAGTCTGGTGTTAGACCTTCGTAACTGCGGTGGTGGTTTGTTGTCTGCGGCCGTCGATGTTTCCAATATGTTCATTGACGAGGGCGTGATTCTTCAATCTTCAAGCCGCAACAAAGAACGTGCTGTCACCGATCATGCTGAAGAGGGTGCGAGTTCACCGACTTGCCGTTGGTTGTGTTGATCAATCGTCATACGGCATCAGCGGCGGAGATTTTGGCGGCTTGCCTTCAAGATCACAAACGCGCGGCCATGGTTGACGAGCAACCGTTTGGACGCGGAACCGTTCAGTCGTTGTTCAAACTGAAGACGGAGGCGCCTTAAAGCTGACGACTGTCGTTTGGTTAACGCCGAATGGCCGATCGATTCTCCGCCGAGAGGACTCGAAGATTTGGGGCGTGCAACCAGACACGGGCTTGAAAGTTGCTCTCAGCGAAGAAGACCTGAAGCAATTGGCCAAGGAAACCCAACTTCGCCTCATCGGTGAAACGCCCGAGAATGCAAAACCGGATCTGCAATTGAACAAAGCCGTCGCGTTCTTGAAACTCAAATAGTCGCGGCTGTAAGCCTAAGCCAGAATCTCATGAATCGGTCGCCCAAGAATCAATTGGTGCGGCCGATTCACCGCGTCGTGGATTAGGGTGTTGGGCGGGATACCGAGCAAGTGGTATAACGTCGCCGCGAAGTCTTTCGGATCACGCCCGTGTGAAGCGGGGTAGGCTGCGGACTCGTCGGATGAACCGAAGACGCTGCCTTTACCAGCACCGGATCCGGCCAAGGCGAGTGAATACACCCACGGCCAATGGTCTCGCCCGGATCGACTATTGATCTTCGGGGTTCGACCAAACTCGGCATTGATAACAACCAAGGTTTCATCCAACAGGCCGCGTTCTTCAAGATCCTCGAACAGGGCCGAGAACGCTGTGTCCAACGTTGGTGCTAGCGAATCCTTCATCTTGCTGAAGTTGCTTGAGTGAGTATCCCACGATCCGCGCGGTGTATGACAATAGCTGACGTTTGTGATTGGCACGCCAGCTTCGACAAGTCGTCGTGCTAACAAACATCGTTGGCCGAATTCCGTCTTTCCGTATCGTTCTCGAATGGCGGCCGGTTCCGACGCGAGGTCAAACGCTGTTCGCGTTTCATTCGAGCACAGCAAGTTGAAGCCTCGCTGATAATATTGGTCGAATGAGCGAACCTTGACCGACTCATCAATCAAGCGAGCGTGTTCGTCGATTTGTTTCAATAGGTTCTGTCGATCGTTCAGTCGCACGCTAGTCAAATCGTCGCCATAACGAACGGCTTCGATTTGTACGTCTTTCGGAAGCAGTTTCTGATCGACCACAAAGCTCGAATGCTTTGCTCCTAGCATCCCGCTGATTTGTCCGTGCAGCACAGTTCCATTACTGCGACGCATAAGTGGGCCAATGCGAACCCAATTCGGCAACGCCCGTCCGCTCGGCCGAAACTTATCCATCACGGCACCGAACGGCGGAAAGTGATCTGGTGATGGTGGGAAATCCCCGCGCGATTTGAGTTCGGGCGGGTGCTTGTGGCCGGTGTTTGCCGGATAACTGGCTTGCACATGATTCGCGTTCTCGTGCGACATCGAGCGGATGATGCTCATCCTGTCAGCCAGCTTCGCGATTTGCGGCAGCATTTCCGAGAACTGAACGCCGGGCAAGCTGGTCGAGATCGCTGAGAACTCGCCCCTCACAGCACTGGGACCGTTGGGTTTCGGGTCGAATGTTTCTTGTTGAGGATGTCCGCCGTGCAAGTAAAGCATGATGACGCGCTTCGCCACACCAAATGTCGCTGAGCCACTGTCACTCGCGGCAGCTTGATGTCGCATCAAAGTCGGTAGAGTCAACGACAGCCCAGCAGCTCCACCAATTCGCAGTGCGTTTCGGCGAGAGTATCGCATTGAGGCTCGAAACTCGGCACATTCTTGAGTTTTGGTCATCCCAGTGATTCCCGAAAACGAATGGAAATGATCAGATACGATTATATCGGATCCTGTTGATGTCTAACAGTAGAATCAGTGTTGAGGAGTTGATACTGTGCGAAGACGTCGTTCATTGGTGGCATTATCATTATTTGTGTAATCCGTAGGCACGAAACAGAGAGAGCCCGCATGCAACCCTGGATTTCTCGCCGCGCGATGCTGCAACGAACAGCGGTCGGATTTGGATCGTTGGCAATGGCGTCGATGTTGGCCGAGAATGCGGTAACAGCCAGCAATGCTTCTTTGACTCCGAAACCGTCACTCATTCCAGCTAGAGCCAAACGAGTCATCTTTCTATTGATGTCCGGCGGCCCATCACAAGTGGACACGTTTGACCCGAAGCCATTGCTGATGCGTGATCATGGTAAACCGCTTCCGTTCGCTAAACCTCGCGTTCAATTCAACAGTACAAAGAATCTGCTGAAGTCTCCGTGGACGTTTCGTCAATACGGTGACAGCGGTCTCTGGGTCAGCGACCTGTTTCCAAACGTTGCCAAATGTGTTGACGATCTTTGCATGGTGCATTCCTGTTACGGCACGAATCCCGCTCACGGCGGCGCGATGATGAAGTTGCACACCGGCAGCGACAACTTCATTAGGCCAAGTATCGGGTCTTGGGTGAGTTACGGATTGGGGACCGAGAACCAGAACTTGCCCGCGTTCGTCACGATTTGTCCGACTTTGGCTTTTGGTGGGGTCAACAATTGGAGTTCTTCGTTCTTGCCCGCAGTCCACAATGGGACGGCTTTGGGAGACGCCAGCGTTCCGTCCGAAAAAGCTCGTGTCAAATTCATCAAGAATTCCAAACTGCCGCGTAAGCTGCAACAACTTCAGCTCGAACGACTAGAATCCATGAATCGCGAGCACCTGAAGCAAGCTGGTGCGAACGCGTCGCTCGAAGCGCGAATCAGTTCGTTCGAGTTGGCATTTCGGATGCAGTCAGAGATCCCCAAAGTCGAAGACCTTTCTGGTGAGTCCAAATCGACGTTGAAACTCTATGGCATGGATGATTCTGTTACCTCGAACTTTGGCCGCATGTGTTTACTGGCTCGAAGATTTTGCGAGGCCGGTGTTCGATTCATACAGGTGACTCACAATGATGACAAGGTTCAATGGGATCAACACGCCAACTTGAAACGCGATCATGACAAGAATGCCCGAGAAGTGGACTTGCCGATTGCTGGGCTGCTGACGGATCTGAAGCAGCGAGGATTGCTTGAAGATACCTTGATTTGGTGGGGTAGCGAATTCGGCCGAACTCCAACTGCAGAGACTGCTGACGGTCGAGACCACAATCCGGAGGGCTTCACGATGTGGTTGGCTGGGGGAGGCACCAAGGGTGGCTTTCGCTACGGTTCGACCGACGACTACGGATACTACGCCGTGGAAGATAAGGTTCACATTCACGACTTTCACGCGACGTTGTTGTATGCGTTGGGGCTTGACCACGAACAACTCACGTACCGTCATGCCGGTCGCGACTTTCGCTTGACCGATGTCGAAGGAGCGGTTGTTAAGGAACTCTTCCACTAAAACGTGACTCTGTTGGCATCATGAAGAAAGCTCCAACGAACCTATGAACGGCTTGCATTGGATCGACTTTCTTATTCTGGGCATCTATGCCGCCGCCATGGTTGTGTTGGGAATACACTTCGGTCGTCAGCAGCAGAGCACCGATGAGTACTTCACTGGCGGCGGCCGGATGAATCCCGCGCTGATTGGTGTCTCTATGTTTGCGACGCTGTTTAGCACGATCTCTTATCTCTCGACGCCGGGAGAAATCATCAAACATGGCCCAATCGTGTCGCTGATGTCAGTTCTGGGAGTCCCGCTTTACTACATGATTGTGGGCTACGTTCTTGTGCCAGCTTACATGCAGTATCGAACAACGAGCGCCTATGAGTTGCTGGAAGAGAGACTTGGTGTGGGAGTCCGAATCACGGGAGCCCTGATGTTCGTGGGGCTGCGGCTGATGTGGATGTCAACGCTGATCTACTTTGCCTCCGAGGCGATCATTGTGATGCTTGGCATCGAAAGGGTGTGGCTTCCGCTTGTCACGTTGGTTACCGGAGTCATCGCGGTTTCGTATTCTTCGTTGGGTGGATTGAGGGCCGTTGTCATTACCGATTCGATTCAATTCACGCTTCTATTTGGTGGAGCTCTCATCGTCATTGGTCTCGTCACGTGGGACGTCGGCGGATTGAGTTGGATTCCCACCAGTTGGAATCCTTCGTGGGACGATCAACCGCTGTTTTCGTTGAACCCGTATGTCCGCGCGACTGCCTTTGGCTCGATCTTGCAAGGCGTGCTTTGGTGGGTTTGCACGGCTGGTGGCGATCAGACGGCCATTCAACGCTTCATGGCCACCGGAAGCGTGGCTGCGGCGAGACGTTCGTTTTTGATTAACTCGATCGCTGGTACCGCTGTTGGCGTTGTGCTGACGCTCGTGGGATTCGCCTTGTTGACATATTTCCAAAGCGACCCAAGCCGAATGGCCGGTATGACAATCGCCGAAGACGCTGATGGTTTGTTTCCTTTCTTTATTTCAAACGCATTGCCGGTTGGATTGTCCGGCTTAGTGATGTGTGGATTGTTCGCTGCGGCCATGTCCAGTATTGATTCGGGTGTCAACGCGATCACGGCTGTCTTGAATTCGGATTTCGTCGATCGTTTTCGCAGCGAGCCGTTGCCCGATCATCTGAAAGTGAAATTTGCAAGGTGGATGGCATTGGCCATCGGCTTGGTTGTTGTCTTCTTAGCCTCGTTCGTTTTGGATGTTGTTCCGGGCAATTATATTGGCCAAGCAAAACGCACATTTGGATTGTTAGTCACGCCGATGTTCTTGCTGTTCTTCTTTGCGCTGTTCGTTCCCTTTGCGACTCAAGCTGGTACGATCATTGGATCTCTGGCTGCGTTTGTGGCGGCTTTTGTAATCGCTTACTGGAACAAACTGACCGAGTTGCCCATCATCAGCTTTCAGTGGATCTTTCCGGTTTCGTTGTTGGTTGGACTGTCGGTCGGAGGGTCGTTGAGCTTTTTAGAAACGATCTTTAGAAACAGAAACCGTTGAATGTCCAATGTCGAACAAGGAATGTCCAATGGCGAAGTTATCACGATTGCATGTCACTTCACACTTGGACATTCCTTGTTCGACATTGGACAGTCACTCTCTTGCAACCGTGTGAGCATCCCTCGCTCACGCTTCGGGTTACCATTTTCTTAAGCAACTTGACCAAAGAGAAACGGCATGCAACTGCGAACACTCGGCAAGACAAATCTGCAAGTCAGCTCGATCGGAATGGGATGCGTCACATTTGGTCGTGAGATCGATCAGGCGACGTCGCTTGAAATCTTGGATCGAGCCCTTGAGTGCGGCATCAATTTGTTCGACACGGCCGAGGCCTACGCTAAAGGTGCCTCGGAACGAGTTCTGGGTGAGTGGATCAAAGATCGCCGCTGCCGAGACAAGATCGTGTTAGCGACAAAGGTGTCGGGCGTTTTGTCTCGAGAGCGAATTCTGCAATCTGTTGACGAAAGCTTGCAGCGTCTTCAGGTGGATCACATCGATCTCTTCCAGCTCCATGTGTGGGATGGAACGACGCCTCTCGAAGAAACAATGGACGCACTGAACACGCTGGTGAAATCCGGCAAAGTGCGATTCGTGGGATCCAGCAATTGGAGTTGTTGGCAATTGGCCAAGTCGTTGCTACTGAGTCAATCTCAAGGACTAGCGAGGATCGAATCCGTGCAACCACCATACAACTTGGTGGAACGAGAAATCGAAGCGGACCTCTTGCCACTTTGTGGAGATCAACAAGTTGGCGTCATCAGCTATAGCCCGCTGGCCGCAGGCTTCCTAACAGGCAAGTACGGTCGCGGCGACACGATCCCCAAAGGAACGCGTTTCGACGTGATTCCCGCGCATCAACCGTTGTACTTCACACCGCGCGGTTACGACGTGCTGTCTCGGCTGGAGAAAGCAGCTCAACAAACCGGACATTCGATGGTGCAATTGTCATTAGCTTGGGCTATGCAGCAAGCTAATGTCACCAGTGTGCTTGTTGGGGCACGCAATCTGTCACAAGTTGACCAGGCTTTCTCGGCCGAGCAAATCGAACTCGACGAAGATGTGATGAAGCTGTTGACCTCGCCAGTCATTGCCTAGCCGCTGTTTGGCTCACGAAACAGGGCTTGTCTTTGGTCCCTCGGAATCCTGCAACACTTCAGATGCGCATTTGCACTTCATGGATATCATTGAGAACAACAGTGCGATGGGGACGACAATTGATGGCATCAAGAACACCGATTGGATCAATGGGTTGCCAGTGTGGTATCTGCCCATCAGGAAGCCGAGGATTGCACCCAAAATGAAGCCGCCCAACACGCCAACGCCGATGACAAACAAGTTGCACTTGCGGTCGTGTTGCTTACGCCGCCAAGTGACAATTGTTAGCACGGCAAAGGTCGGCCAGAGCAACATGGCACCTGCCTTGATGGGATTACTCTCAATCAGCAAATCCAAGTGAATGCTCCTTCGCGAATACTCGGTGTTGTTAGTGACGGACATCCCCCAAAGTGAGTAGAACGAGTCGACGTCGTTCGTGGAAACCAAAGCTTGGGCGGCTGCTAACCGAACGTTGTTGTTCTTGTCGTCCGCCAATTCTCGCAATTTGCTGATCGTTTCGGGGTAGTCTTTGGCATGGCGATACCAAGGCCAAGCAGCTGCAACTTCACGGACAAGCGGGTTTTCGTCGGTCAACGCTTCGTAAACTTTTAGTGTTGCTTCGTCGTAATCTCTCATTTCAGACAATTGGATCGCAGCGCTGCGAATTTCCGGATCTGAGTGAGTGATCAAATTCGCAATGAGTTTTGAAATCGGAGTCCTTTCCGATTCCTTGTGGACAAGACTGCTCATTGCCGTGTGCAACACTTGCACATCGTTAGACTCGAGCAGTTTCGCCAGCCGGTCAATTGCGGCTTGTCCAGGCGTCTCCCTAAGCACGCTGCAATATTGATGCATCGTCGACTTGTCATTGAGATACTCGATCGTCTCGACGAATTCTGGCTTCGCATAGTTCTGCTCAAGCTCGCGAATTGCAAACCACCTCGATGGTGAAGTGGGTCGCACCAGTCGGACCAGAAACTCACACCGCAGCTTTGGACTCTGAATGGCATCAAGTTTTTCCAGATCGCGAACTTGACGGCTAACGTTTTGAATGTCTTCTGTTGCAATTAGAAGTTCATAAGTGACTTCGCCGGCATCGATGATTGGATTCAAGAAGACAATCACCTCGCCGCCCTTCGGCAGACTTGGCGCTAGACTGCTGACTCTCTCAAACTCAGTCCGCGGTGGCGTTGACGAATCCCACTCAAAGATGACAGGATCCGATTGGACTCCCTTCAAGACCTGCTTCACCGAAAACGTAGCGACATTATTCTGAAGCTGGCCTGTTCCAAGGAAAACGCAGCTTGCTTTCCGGGTGAAGTATGAATAGTCAATGATTTCGGTTCTGGCCCAAGCGGAACGGACCGATGTGAGAAAAACGAGCACCAGCCAGACAACGCATGTCTTGCGCATATCACGATTTGCCAGAGTCATAATCGTTCTCTTGAGAGTTATCGGCATCGAGTGATGCTGTCGGCGAAATGATATGAGAATGACGCATTTCAGCCTGATCTTGTTCCCGAGTCCTGGAAATCTTGACAGAAATTCTTTGTTTCGGCCGCTTGAGCCGACCAGGAACATCTGAGACCATGGCGGCTCGAAGCCAACACCACAAGTCTTTCGAGTAATTCGAGGATTCCATGCACTCTCTGATCTCGACGATGACCGCCGTTTTGTGCTTGAGCGCGACTTTGACACTGGCCGCCGACTCGCTACCGAAATCGGTCAAGGTGATCGCTGGACCTGTGAACGGTGTCTTGGTCGAGTCAAATGGTAAGAAGTTGTGCGTTTACGGATTGCCCAAAGGAGATGCCCAAAACGTCGATGCGGTTCTGTTGACGCACCATCGCCGCGATCTGGTTTGGGCTGCCGGGCGGATCAAGGGAGACGGGCATCAAGTCGTCGCGCCAGCTTCGGAACGCGCTTTGATTGAAGAGCCCGAGAAGTACTGGGCCGAGTTCCCAGCAAAGCGATTTCACGATTACGATCAGCAGACGACGAAGATTCTCACCAGCAAGCAGCGAGTCACTCGGTGGGTCAAGGACGGTGACACGATCGACTGGGAAGGGCTCAAGGTTCAAGTGCTGGATACGCCCGGCTTCACGCGCGGCGGTGTTTCGTATGTGGTCAAAATCGATGGCAAGACGATCGCGTTCACGGGCGATTGCATTTACGGCGATGGCCAGTTGTTCGACCTCTACAGTTTTCAAGATGCGATTCCCGAGGCGAAGATTCGAGGCTACCACGGTCATGCCAGCCGCTTGGCGATGTTGCTGCCAAGTCTACAAAAGATCGCCGATGCCAAGCCCGACGTGATCGTGCCAGCCCGAGGCCCAGTGATCGACGAGCCTTTGAGCTCGATCGCCAAGTTAACTTCGCGAATCAAATCGCTTTATCACAAGTATCTATCAACGAATGCACTGTATTGGTACTTCAAAGAAGATCGCATGAGAATCTGTGCGGATCGCATTCTTGGGAAAGAGGCGGCGATGGAATTGAAGCCTTACTCGCTGCATGAAGAGACGCCGGATTGGATCTTCGTCAAAGGCACGTCTCGCATGCTGATCTCAGAAGATGGCCATGGATTTCTCTTGGACTGCGGAAATCAGGGCGTCATCAAAGCCATTCAAGATCTAATGAAGACGGGATTGGTGAAGAAAGTCGATGGCATCTTCGTGACTCACTATCACGACGACCACACCGATTCCGTTCAGGCTGCCGCGAAAGAGTTTGATTGCCCTGTCTACGCAACGAAGGAATACGAAGACATCTTGGAACGCCCCGAGGCGTATCACATGCCAGCACTCACCGCGAATCCGATCACGGACGTTAAGGGCCTCGATGATGGACACAAGATGCAATGGAAAGAATTCCGATTGCGGTTCGACTTCTATCCTGGACAAACAATCTATCACGGTGCATTGTTGGTCAAGAAGCCGGATGAGAGACCCGTTTATCTGATTGGCGACGCGTTCTCACCATCTGGGATGGATGACTACTGCTTGCTGAACCGCAATCTCGTCCACAAAGACGACGGGTACATGTTGTGCCTGAAGAAGATTCGCGAATTGGGATCCAACTATTGGCTGATCAACGAGCACATTCCGTTTGTCTTTAACTTTAACAACGAGGAACTCAAGTACTTCGAGACTCGATACCAAGCCCGAATTGATACGTTGAAAGAGCTTTTCCCATGGGATGATCCGAATTACGGAATCGATGAACAATGGGCCGTCTTCTACCCGCACGGCATGTCCGTCAAGGCCAACAAATCTCAGGAGATCGAAGTTCGCATCAGCAATCACTCGAACATCGAGCGAACTTTCCGAGTCAAGCCACACACGGCCGCTGGCATGAGCGTCGATGCTGCGTCGAAAGAAGTGACCTTAAAGGCCCGAGCTGATGGTGTGGTCAAGTTCACAATTCAGACGCCCAAGAAGCCCGGCACTTACGTTATCACCGCAGATGTGGATTCCAAGGGAATGCACTTCCGGCGTTGGCTTGAGGGGGTGATTACTGTCAAGTGATTAGCATGGCCAATCGACTCAATCCTTTTCCTCGTCCACATTGAAGACATAAAGATTCCAGGTTAAGACGGAGTCGACAATGGATGCGATGACTGTGGCCTTACCCAAGATTGGTGGACAGTGCCACAGCCGAACGGAAATTGGGAATGAACCTTTCGTAAACATTGCTTTCCTCCATAGAATGAGGTGACTTCGGCGGGATTGTTGAAGTGACTCGAGGGGAAGGAGACGCTTGTTGTAAGGTTGGGGAGCAAGAGACTAAAGCAACGGGCGCGCCAATCAGCAGAAGTTGCTGATTACGACCAGAAATTCACAGGGTGAGTGGAATGCGAGGTTTGGGTCGCCTTGTGGGTGCGCGAATTGTATGCATAAGCGCTGATGCAAAACGCAATAGAGGCCCCATTACTGTCCAAAAGGGCTTGAGAGGCGGGCAAGTTCGTCTGTTTCATCGAGTAAACGAACGATTCCCCATAGGATTAACGATCTAGTGGCTGGATATCTCAAGCCATCTCATGAAAATGCCAAACGCATTTTCTAGTTGCGACATCATATGTATATGAATGTGCGCATTGCCCCGGTGATGCTTGGTTTTAATCCAGCGGTAATCCAGAAGCTTTCAGCACGGTTTCTTGGACGCGGTAGTCGTGCTCGTAGCTGAAGTCGGAGTCTTTTTCGCCGCGGATGATCTTTGCCATGTCGGCGGCATCGGCCACGTAGCGTGCGTAGTTACCGATCTTCTTGGTTTGGTAGCCGCGTTTGAAGTCGCCGCGATCTTTTGATAGCGCGAATCGTACGTTGGGTGCATCGAGCGGCTCGATGTGGAATGTGCCCTCGCTACCGCAAACCACGAAATGGCGGCGCGAGAATCCTTCAACCTCTTGCGCGCTGGACTTCACGGTGGCTATGGATTTGGGATACACCAGTGTGGCCAACATGTTGTCGACCAATCCGTCGTCGATGGGCGAAACATGCTGTCGGAAGGAGTGCACTTCGGTCGGCCGGCCCAGCACGCCGATCACAAGGTCGATGATGTGGCAGCCTAATTCGAAGATCATCCCGCCGGGATACTCGGCCAAGCCGCGACGACTCGATGCGCCAACTACTTTGCTCATCACGGTGTGTACTTCGAACGGATCACCGAGCCAGCCCTTTTGTAGGAACTCGCGCATCATTACAACGGCGGGGTTGTAGCGATACATGTACCCCATTTGAACCAGCAGATGCTTGCGAGCTGCCTCGTCCAGAATTCGTTTGAATTGAGGCAAGTTCGAGCCAGCGGGCTTGTCCAAATGAATGTGCATTCCGGCTTTGATCGAGGTTTCAGCAACATCCAACAGATGTTTGACTTCGGTCTCGACACCAACAACTTGAAGGCCGGGCGTGTTGAGAAGTTCTTCTTGAGTCATCCACTTGAGACCTTTATAGGTGGGATGACTGCCGCGAGTCTTTCGCAATTCGGCGTTTGGTTCGACGACCCCGACAACCTCGAAATCATCGGATTGACGATAGACGCTCATCTTTGATGCGTGTGCGTGTCCGACGCCAATTTGCCCGTACTTGATTTTCTCTTTGGCCATGTTGAGTTCCTCGATCGGAGTCCATCGCGTCGGCTTATTTGTCGTCCGTTTTTGTTAATACTCGCTGCACTGATTCCAACAAGACGTCCATTGCGAACGGCTTCCGTAGATAATCGTCAACTCCCAGCATCTCGGCATAGGCCTTATGGCGACCGCCTTCGTTGGCCGTGATCATGATCACTTTCGGAGGGTTGTCGAGTCCCTTGAGATGTTCGAGCACGGGAAATCCGCCCATCTTCGGCATCATCATGTCGGTGATCACCAGATCGGGGTTCTTTGATTCGGCCAACTGACGACCTTGGACGCCGTTGGGAGCCGTCAGCACGTTGTAACCCGCGGAATCCAAAACCCGCGACAACGTGGAAGAGATCTCCCGATCATCTTCGATCAATAGGATCGTGTAATCAGATTTTTTCATGGCGTGTCCCTCAAAGCTGAGGACCTCGGTTGTTTACTTTTCGCGCAACCAGTCGGCGATCCACAATTGGCTTGTTTCGTCTTCGGAACGCGTGGATGTCCACATCAACTTCTTTCCATCGGGACTAAACACGGGCAAGACGTCCGCTGCCGAATCAAATGTGATTTGTTGAACGTCGCCGCCCTTGACTGTGCCGTCTCCGATCTTCAACTCCATCGTAAACAGATTAAAGTGTGCTCCGCGAGGACCTCGCGAATAATCGGCTCCCGACCAGATCAAGTACTTGCCGCTGGGATGGAAGTAAGGGCACCAGTTGACTTGGTTCAAGTTATCCGTCAGTTGCACATCGGTCTTTCCATCGACGGAAACCGCAAACAACTGCAACATGTGTTCTTTCTTTCGATCACTTCGATAAATGATCCACTTGTTATCGGGCGAGAAAAACGGTCCGCCGTCATAACCATCCACGTTGGTGATCTGCCTGACGTTCGAGCCATCCGCGTCCATAATAAAGATGTCCGGATCCCCATCCCGCGTTGACGTGAAGACAATCTGTTTGCCGTCGGGTGAGTAGCTTCCCTCGGCATCGTATCCTGGAGCGTCTGTCAAGCGACGCATCTTTGTGCCATTAACGTCGACGACATAGATATCCATGTGCTGGTCGAAGTCCCACTGATAACGGCGTCGACCGCCTTTGGCCGCGAGTTCTCGTGCCGCTAGCTCGGTGCGATCGATGTGCGGATCGGTATGGCCTGAAGCGAACAGGATCTTTTTACCATCAACCGAAAAATAACTGCAGGTAGTTCGCCCACGCCCCGTGCTGATGCGGACAGGAACTTTGCTGTCCAGCTTCTGCTTATAGATTTGGTAGAAGGGGTAGCCGACCGGATACGCTTGATAAACGATCGATCTGCCGTCGGGCGAGAAGTAGCCTTCGCCTGCTCGCGGCAAGCCTTCGGTGACTTGGCGGACGTTGGCCAAGTGCTTAGCTTCTTTCTCGGCCGGCGAGTCATCGGCTTCGAGAGTGGTTGTGGTCAAGGCCAAGAGTGTAACAATCAAGACTCGAACTAGATCAGTCATTCTCACAGGACATCATCCTTGTAATTCAGTCGTTCTGGGGAAACTTCGCCGTGATGCGAAATCTAAAACGTTTGATTATCCGTCCCAGATTATAAGCCCCCAGAATCCGAAACGCTACAAGGTGATCGTATCACGATCAATGAAGATTAATCGCGATACAAAGCTCGGCAATGCAAGGGTGATTGAGAGCATCTGCGCCGGGGTTATTGAATACGCGTGCCACAACGGTTGCAATGCGATGAATGTAGCTTTGCAACTGGTCTATTACAGGCTGGGCAACTATGAACAAGGACTGCGAGAAAAAGAGTTGCTACTCCCATAATCAAAATTGATGTGTGAGTGGCCTGCCCCAACACAACAAGAATGACAGCAGTAAATCCAATGAGGGCTGCTCGACTGGACCTTGTCTTGAATCAGCGACAGTGGGCGGAGTTGGGTTTGGAAAGTCAAAATGGCAGTGAGGACACTTGACCTCGGTCTGTCCCATTTCACCGTTGCATTTAGGACAAAATGGCATGAAGTCTACCTAGCAATTAGGTCGGTTGTTTTGCTTCCTTGTAGGTCCGTTTAACGCGAATGACTCAATTTAGATCTTGGAAAAATCCTTGTTTGACCAGTTGCTCAGACTCTTTGGTTGCCAGCACAGATCAAGTGAGCGTTGATTACGCGTAAGAATCCTACCTCGGTCTCAATCAAATCAAACATCCAAACTACGCGAGACTGAAAGGCCATGTTTCGATTAGTCACCAAAGCTGCGCAATGCGATCAATGAGCCTCTCAAGCACCGACTGCATTCTCCCCCGAGGCGATACGCGGTTGTCATACAGAATTGTTGAAATTGCGGAAACCACGTGTGATTTGACGCTTGAGATTGTAGACTTAAAAGCACGCGGAATTGGTAAGATTTGCGGATTGTATTGATTGTAACGTACAATGAATATGCGACGGAGATGACCGTCGATGTCCGCGGCCTTGCACTCTGCGCAATGCGGGCAAACGAATTCTGCATTGAAGGTGCCATCGAGCTTCAATCAAAGGAAAAAGTCATGCGACGTACCCTTAAATTATCAATTCTCGCTATCGCTGCGATTGCCGTCGGCGTGTCCTCGTTGTCGGCTCAGACAACAAAGACTGCTCCGAAGCCGGATTTCCCGCCTTACTCGGCGGTGCTTAACGGTTTCGAGAAAGTCGTGTCTACGGCCGACAACAAACGCAGTTTCTACACGCTGTGGATTCGTCGTAAAGACAATCGAATGTATGCCGAGCTGCCTTCGGGTTACGCTTCGCAACGCCATTACATTGCCATGACTGTTGCCAGCGGCGAGCGGATGGCGGGACTCCAAAACGGCGAGATGTACGTTTACTGGCGTCGCTATGACAAGCGGCTCGCGTTGATGGAGCCGAACATTTCGACGCGTTCGACTGGTGACCCTGAGTCTCGTAACTCCGTCAAGCGATTGTTCACCGATCGTTTGATCCTCGACATTCCGATCATCACGATTGGGCCCAGCGGTGGTCCCGTGATCGATATGAATTACCTGTTGGTCGGCCAGGCAACTCGGTTCTTCTTCCCGAGACCATTGAATTCGTCATTGGTGCGAATCACGAAGGCTAAAGCGTTTTCGGACAACATCGAAGTCGCATTCGAAGTTCCCACATCCGGCAGCGCCATTAGTTTCTTCTCGCACGGCATGTCATCGAGAAGCAGCGGCCGATTGAAGACCCTTCACTATTCGATCAGCAACATTCGCAGCAATCCCAAGTATCGCCCGCGTCCCGCCGATGAACGCATTGGTTACTTCACCACTGCCTACGATGATTTGGGAAAATACTCGGACGAAGAAACTCGAACACGTTACATCAATCGTTGGCACCTTGAGAAACGAGACCCCTCGCTGGCCATCAGCCCGCCCGCGAAACCTATTGTCTTTTACATCGAACACACGACGCCGGTTCGTTATCGTCGCTGGGTCCGTCAAGGAATCCTGTATTGGAACAAAGCCTTCGAAAAGATCGGTTTTTCGAACGCCATCGAAGTCGATTACCAAGACTCCGCAACAGGCCGGAACATGGACAAGGATCCCGAAGACGTTCGTTGGAACTTTGTGCGTTGGCTGAACAATGACATCGGAACGGCGATCGGCCCCAGCCGCGTCAATCCGATGACGGGCGAGATTCTTGACGCTGACATCATCTTGACGGACGGTTGGATTCGTCACTACCGCTATCAGTTCGACGACATCCTTCCGAAGATCGCGATGGAAGGCATGATGAATCCGGAGACGCTCGCTTGGTTGGCTCAGCATCCTCGCTGGGATCCGCGAGTTCGTCTGACATCGCCGGCTCGTCGAGCTTCGGTTGTTCAACAACTTGCCAAACTTCAACATCAGCCTTTCAGCGGTCATCCACTGGGGCAAGTTGATAACACGCTCATCGGCGACGATCAATTTGATGGTCTCGTCGGACGCACCAGCCAGGTCAACGGTTTGTGCTTGGCGTCTCAAGGCAAGGCATTCGACATCGCCATGATGCGGATGGCCTATACGCTTCTTGCCAAGAACGATCGCAACAAGAAACGGAAGGGCAAGAAAGACGACGCCGACAAGACGGAAGATGATAAGGGCGACGACGCTAAGGATGACGACAAGGCCGATGACTCGGACGATGAAAAGAAAGCCGAGGCTAAGCCTGAAGAGAAGAAAGAAACTCCTAAGCCGAAGCCAAAGAGCCTGCTTGACGGCATGCCTGAGGAGTTCGTGGGCCCGTTGCTAGCGGAATTGGTTGCCCACGAAGTTGGCCACACGCTTGGTCTGCGTCACAACTTTAAGTCGTCTAGCGTTTACTCGCTGGCTGACATCAACAGCGATAAGCTCAAAGGTGTCAAGCCGTTGGCCGGCTCGGTCATGGATTACTTGCCCATCAACATGGGCTCGGATGGAAAGCCGAAGGGTGATAGCACCATGATCGGCATCGGTCCTTACGACATGTGGGCCATCGAATACGGTTACACAACGTCGACAAATCTGAAGCCGATCCTTGATCGCGTTGCCGAACCCGAATTGGCCTACGCGACGGACGAAGATACCTGGGGACCAGACCCACTGGCTCGACGTTACGACTTCAGCAAGAACCCGCTGGACTATGCGAAGAACCAAATGATCATCGCGAAACATCATCGCGAACGTCTGCTGGAAGAGTTCGTTGAAAAGGGTGACAGCTGGTCGAAGGCACGTTGGGGTTATGAATTGACGCTCAGCTTGCAAACGCGATCGGTCAGTATGATGGCCAACTGGCTCGGTGGTGCTCACATCAATCGAGACAAGAAGGGCGATCCCAATGGACGCGCTCCGATCGAGGTCGTCGATGCGAAGACTCAACGCGATGCTTTGAACTTTTTTATCGATAACTCGTTCAACGACTCGGCCTTCGGTTTGACTCCGGAATTGCTGGTGCGATTGAGTGCCGACAATTGGCTGGACAGCAACCGGTTCATGACTTTCAGCGATGAAGCCGCGTGGCCGATCCACGATCGCATCATGGGTATCCAAGCCTCGACGTTATCGATGCTGATGAATCCCACAACCTTGCGGCAGGTGTATGACAACGAGTTCCGTACCCCCGCCGATCAAGATGCGGTGACGTTGCCAGAATTGTTCGATTCATTGGAAGCGGCGATCTGGAGCGAGTTAAAGGCTGCTCCGGAAAAACCTCACAGCGCCCGCAACCCAATGATCAGCAGCTTGCGACGCAACTTGCAGCAAGAGCACTTGGACCGACTGATTTCACTGTACGTGCCAGGACGTAGCTTCAGTGAAGTCAACAAGCCGATCTCGAATCTAGCCATGATGCAACTTCGCAAGATTCGTGGTTCGGTCGACAAGTGCACGAAGGCCAGCAAAGGCAAGATTGATCCTTACTCGACCGCTCACTTGACGAAGATCAAGGAACAGATCAACAAGGTCTTGAACGCCGAGTTCATCTACAATGCCAACCAAATGGGTGGCAGCCGTGGTTCGTTCATTATCTTCAATGAAGAGGGCAAGGGCTCGGAATCGCCGAAGAAGTGATCGCGGAGCAGGATAATCGATTCGACCTCACGCCCCAGTCGCTGTATGCGTCTGGGGCGTTTTTCTTTTAAGGAAGTTGGAGTCCAGGCCTTAGCCGCAATAGTCTGACGATTGACCTGATCTAATGCGGGCGAGTGAAGCATCAACTCGGCAACTTGGGGCGATGTTGCTTCCAGGGTTTCGCCTTTTCCAATTGGCCGGCTAAACGAAACAGCGTCGCTTCATCACCGAATCGTCCCATGAATTGGACGCCTATTGGCAGACCGTCTTCCGTTTGGTGTAGTGGAACGGACATCGCAGGTTGGCCGGTCCAGTTGGCCATTGCCGTGCATGGAATGAATTCCAGCAATCCATCGATGATCGACTGAGCTGTTCCTGTTAGCGTGATCTTGCCGTGCTCGATTGGGGGGACCGCCAAAGTAGGCGTCATAACAACATCGTACCTCTTCTGAAAAGCAGCTATCGATCGTGCCGCTCGGAAGTAGGTGGCTCGAGCATCCTCCAGTTGTGCGGCTGTGTAATTCTGTGCGAAATCGAAATAGAAGCGAGTCACCGGTTCGAGGTCGTCGTCTTTCAAGTCGCGACCGAGTTGCTCTAATCGTTTGAGTATCCGTCTTCTCAATGCCACTAAGACGGTGATCCCGTGCGACTGGCGAAGCTTTTGGAACTCGAAGCGTCGGTTGAAGTCATCGGTCACATCGTCAACATGATGGCCCAACGATTCACAAAGCTTGCCACTTACCTGTAGCGCTTTCAAACATTCGGGGGCAACGTGCTCGGCCGGTCGCATGGTTTTGACCAACGCGATTCGCAACGTCCCAGGTGATCGCGAGACCTCGTCTAGAAAACGTCCGACGTAATGCGGTGCGTGATAACTGTCTCCCAGCGCCGGGCCGTGCGCCACATCTAACAGCGCCGCGCTGTCTCGGACTGAGCGAGTTACTGCATGCAATACCGCGAGCCCTCCCCAAGCTTCGAAAGTCGCGGGACCGACTGGCACACGGGCTCTTGTTGGTTTCATCCCAAACAAACCGCAACAAGAAGCTGGAATACGGATCGATCCGCCGCCGTCGCTGGCGGTAGCCGCTGGCGCGATTCCCGCGGCTACCGCAGCAGCGCTTCCTCCGGATGACCCGCCGGCAGTGCGATCTAGTTGAAACGGATTCCGAGTAATACCGCCAACAGTCGATTCAGTGGTTGGCAAGAGCCCCATCTCAGGAACGCGTGTCTTGGCAAACATCACCAGTCCCGCATTGCGGTACCGCGAGACCGCTGTGCTGTCGACAGACGGTTTGTAGCCTTTGAACAAAGACGATCCGAAACCAGATTCGATGTCCTTGATATTGAAGCTCAAGTCTTTTAGCAAAAAGGGGACTCCAGCCAGTGGTCCCGTTGGCAAACCATT
>PBMZ01000128.1 GCA_002722955.1 Planctomycetaceae bacterium
CACGCTGGTGCCCTGTCTTGAGCCTATTCTACAAACAACTTCGAGCCAGAGGAAAAAGCTACAAAACTGCAATCATCGCCTGAGCGCGAAAGCTGCTAATCCGTCTCACCACGTTAATCAAACAACTACAACACAACACCTCATCGCCAAATGGACCAACCCCAACTTGACAAGCGACACAGTCGCTGACCGAAGCGCAAGACGTTGGCCAACGAAAGAATTATACAACGAGAGCCCGAGTGGAATGAAGAAGGAAGGTGTTTGCGGCGTGGATGCCGCAACTCAGCGGCCACACATTGTTGGGCGGCCAGGAATGTTAACCTTGTTGCCCAGCTTCAAAGTCATCTCGCGTGTGTAGAGTCGGTAGTCAGATCCGATGGTTGGAGCCCGCAACCGCGATGCGACAAGCAAATCGTCGTAGGTAGATTCAGGTAGGTCCAAGTCGTAGGGCCAAATGCCAATATATCCGGCTGGAGTGTCCTCGCAGGGGACTTCGAGTTCATGGTTGTGTTTTGTAGCGGTTAGCCGATGGCAGTACATGTGGATATTGCGATTGAACTTGATCCGCCAGCCATTGTGAACAGCGTGCTTCATTGAAGTTCGCTAGGACCGCCCAGCATAGTTCTGGATGACACCGGTGTCGCGAAAACGGATCCACGACTTGCGTTGATAATGCACCTAATTGAGCCATTTGACCCAACATGACGAATCCGGAATGCTCGGCAAACTGAACGTCCTAGGGCGGCCCATAAAAAAAGACGCCGACGAATCCCCCAGATCCGCCGACGCCATAGGTCGTGCAACCCTCGCGGGCCGAAAGGGTCACACGTGGTGCATCCGAACTGACACCGGTTCAGTCTCGTCCCGATCCATCGTCGTCTCCGTCTCCCCAGACACAAAACGAGCGACAACATTGGGGCCGAAACCGATGTAGTCTCCGACTCTCAATGAACATTCATTGACGGGCATTCCATTCACGGTGGTTGCATTGGTGCTATCGAGATCGCGAATCAAATACTGACCGTTGCGCTCGACAATCAGACAGTGAAGCTTCGAAACGCTCGGGTGATCCAACCAAATATTAGACGCGGTACGATTACGGCCAACGACATTGATTCCTTCGGCCAGATTCATTGACCAGTCGCCGTCTTTAGCGATTAGCATAGGTCGTAAACTCATAGCCCGCCTCACTTTCGGTATTTTCGATCCGCTTAGCACCATCCTCTGGCTCCATCTCGGTTTGTTGATGACAAAAGAAAGTACGAGCCCCGCTCTCGGTTCTAACACGCCAACAGATGTTTTCCGCAATTTTGCTTTTTGGAGTTTGTGGCCCTGCGACTCCGTTCGCAGGGCTTCTCTAGCAGTCCCCGCGACGGAGTCGCGGGGCCACATATCCGGGCTGCAATCAACAAGCCGACTGCTCCAATCCGGTGAGATCTTCCGGTTACACAAACTCGAAACCGATTCGAAGCGCCGTTGTGGCGAAACGGCAACATCTCGGCTTGCTCGCGGTTTGACGGCCTTCTCAACATGGGTTTGGCGAGTTCACCGGTCCCTCAAATCAATAACCGGTAAGTATGCAGGTTAGCGGGCTGCTCGGACCTGACACAATTCAAGTCCGTAGCCTCTCTCTCGCGCAACGGTTTGTTGTTTGTCTGAATCCTATTCAGAACAAATGCAGAGCGTGCCTAATCTGTGAAAGACCTCGATGATTTCTCCAAAGCAACGCTGGCTCAAATCACTCTTTGCAGTGAGCGTGCGCAAACAACGGTCAGTCGCTCAACTATCCATCGCGGCACAAATTGAAGAATTCGAGAAGCGTACACAGCTGTCCGCTGCTGCGGCCGATGACGAGACTCCCGCGGCCATCAATCTCCCCGAAGGTTTTGTTGAAACGCAAATCGCCGGCGGGCTTGCCGGTCCCACCGCATTCACTCAAACCCCCGACGGCCGCTTTCTAATCGCTCAGCAAGGCGGTAGCTTGCGAGTCTTCAAAGACGGCGCCTTGCTGGCAACACCGTTCGTCGACTTACAAGTTGACTCTTCCGGCGAACGTGGACTCTTAGGTGTTGCCGTCGATCCCGACTTCGAGACAAACGGTTACGTCTACCTCTACTACACGGCCACCAGCCCGATTACGCAAAACCGCATCAGCCGCTTCACGGCGTTGGGCGATGTCGCGGCGCCGGGAAGTGAAGAGATCCTTTTCGAACTTGGCCCCGTCAATGGCAACTTGCACAACGGTGGAGCCTTGCAATTTGGACTCGACGGAAAACTCTACGCCGTTGTTGGCGATGACTCGAGCGGCTCGAACTCGCAGTCGCTGAACAGCCTGTTCGGCAAGATGTTGCGGCTCAACACGGACGGCTCGATCCCGACTGACAATCCGTTCTTTGAATCGGCGTCTGGCAACAACCGAGCGATTTGGGCGTTGGGTCTTCGCAACTCGTTCACGTTTAACGTGCAACCGGGGACCGGGAAGATCTACATCAACGACGTCGGCCAGGACTCGTTCGAGGAAATCAATGAAGGCGTCGCTGGTGGCAACTTCGGTTGGCCTAACAGTGAGGGAATTGGCGGCTTCGGAATCGATCCTGTTTACGCTTACGATCATGGGCAAGGCTGCGCGATCTCGGGCGGCACGTTTTATAACCCGACGACCGCTCAATTCCCGGTCGAGTACGTGGGCGATTACTTCTTCCAGGATTTCTGTAGCAGCTTCATCATGGCCTACGATCCGGTGACCGATACGGCCACCGAATTCGCAACCGGCACAGCATCGTTCAAGGTCGACATGTTGGTCGATCCGCAAGGCAGCTTGTACTACCTCAGCCGCGGAAAGTTATGTTGCGCCGCTTCCTGAAACCGACGTCCGCATCACGACCGACGTGGCCAACAGCAGTCCGCGGATCGATTTCCCGATTCAGTTTCAGAAGACGGGCACACATTACTTATGGGCACGAGCCAAGGGAGCGACCTTCGACGATGATTCGTTCCACTTCGGACTGAATGGCACAGTGCTCAGCACTGCCAACGGCGTCTCTGGTTACCAAGGCAGCGATTACGTCTGGGAGCGGATCGTTGTTGGCGGCGACATTCCGACACTCGACCTCAACGCAGTCGGCACGCAAACACTCAGCATCTGGATACGTGAAGACGGCATCCAATTGGACAAGCTCTTATTAACTGACAGCGCGACGTTTACGCCGACGGGCGAGGGACCCGCTGAGAGCCCGCGAGCCGACAATAATCCGCCCGACCCACCAGCCGATCCAACAACGATTCTGGATAATGGCGAGAACGGCTCCACAACGATCGGCAACTGGAGTGTCGCCAACGATCAAGGCCGTGACGACGATGTTCACTTCATCGCTTCCGGCGATGGTTCGAGCAAGGCGACGTGGACGATCACGGACCTTGACCCAGGTGTGTACGAGATCGCCACAACATGGTCGGCACAATCCAATCGAGGCACCGATGCTCCATACTCGATCTTCGTTGGCAGCGTGCCCGTGGTCTCGATCGACGTGAACCAACAGCTAGCCCCCGATGATTTCACGGATGATGGATCCAGTTGGGAGCGACTGACGACGTCATTGGCGGTGACGGGCACTTCGGTGACCGTCGAATTGACGAACGACGCTGATAGTTTTGTGATCGCCGATGCCGTGCGCGTGGAACGAACGGGCGATCTTCCGCAATTGCCAGAGATCGAAGTTTCCAACAACGGCGACGTCTTGGTCGATGGCGTCAGCTCGATTGGTTTCGGCAGCACATCGGTGGGCAATCCGCTGACGCAGACAGTCACGATTCGTAATGTTGGTGGCGCGGATTTGACGTTGCAGCCGCTGACAGTTCCCGACGGGTTTCTTGTCACGCAAAACGTTGCCGCTGGTGCCGTGTTGGCAGTCAACGAATCCACGAACGTACAAGTTCAATTGACGGCCACGGAAGCGGGGCAAGACAGTGGCAACTTGAGCTTCGCCAATACTGACGCGGATGAGAATCCGTTTGACATCGCACTGACGGGGCAAGTTAACAACACCGTCACGGCCGCGACCATCGACGATGGCGACCCGGAGTTCTCGACAATCGGTGATTGGGGTACTGCCGACAACCAAGGTTACTTGGACGATGTTCATTTCAGTGCTGCTGGTGTGGGCAATGATGTGGCTAGCTGGAGTTTCACGGGGATCGATCCGGGACAGTATCGATTCGCGACAACTTGGTCGGCTCAAGAAAATCGCGCTACGGATGCTCCGTATGCTGTCAACGTTGACGGATCGACGTTGGCGACGATCCTTGTCAATCAACAAGAGACGCCAGCGGACTTTGAATTCGGCGGCGCGATGTGGCATTACTTGGGCAACACGTTCAACGTGGCCAATGGCAATGCAACGATTCACCTGAGCGACAATGCCAATTTCTTCGTGATCGCTGACGGTGTCCGCGCGATTCGAGTGGGCGACATTCCCGGCGGTCCCGAGATCCAAGTCGAATACGCTGGTGCTGATGTCGTTGATGACGTCAGTCTGGTCGATCTTGGAAGCACCGCGGTTGGAACACCGAAGCAGGCAACTTTCACGGTGCGAAACGTTGGTACCGCCGACTTGACCGTGCAGCCGGTCTCGGCTCCGGCGGGTTTCAGAGTTGTCAGCAATGTGGCCGCGAATACCGTGCTGGCTCCTGATGCGTCGACGACCTTCACGCTGCAGTTGGATGCGGCGGCAGAAGGAGTCTCAACAGGCAACGTCACGTTTGCCAACGATGACTCGGACGAAAATCCCTTCCGCTTCGGAATCACGGGGAATGTCATCAGTTCCAACGAGGCAATCATCATTGATGACGGTGACGTCGGCTATTCGACTGATGGCGATTGGCTGATCGCCAACGATCAAGGCTTTAACGGCGATGTGCAGTTCATCGCTGGCGGCGTGGGACAAAACAGCGCAAGCTGGACGTTTACTAACCTAGCCAATGGCATCTATGTCCCCGCGGTGACTTGGACGGCAATCTCGAATCGAGCGCCCGACGCGCGGTATTCGATCTTTGATGGCAACACGTTGGTGGCCAGTGCGATCTTGAATCAGGAGTTGCCACCGGACGACTTTAACGACAACGGAGCCGCGTGGGAGAACTTAAGTGCTGGCGTTGCTGTCACTACTGGATCGTTGACGATCGAGTTGCGTGATGAAGCAAACCAATTCGTCATCGCCGACGCCGCGCGAGTGCAAAAGACGGGTGATCTCGCTCCTGAAGCCGAAATCCAAGTGTTCGATGCTGAGACGTCCTTGGTCGATGACGTGTCGACTGTTGACTTTGGACGGACGAGCCTTGGCAGCAATCTGCAGAAAGAGTTCACTGTTCGGAATATTGGTGGTTCGGACTTAGTCTTGCAGCCGGTCAGTGCACCAGCGGGCTTCGGCATTGTTAGCAACATCGCGGCGAACACTGTCTTGTCGATGAATGAAGAAACGACGTTTACCATCGAGCTGCTGGCAGACTCAGTCGGTACGCCAAGTGGAACCTTGAGCTTCGCTAACAACGACGGTGACGAGAACCCGTTCAACTTCGATTTGACCGGCGAGGTTACTCAGACGCTAATCGTTGATAACGGCGACCCCGACTTTGCCACCAACGGCAATTGGCTGATCGCCAACGATCAAGGTTTCGAAGCCGACGTGCACTTCATCGCCGCAGGAACTGGCCAGAACACGGCAACGTGGACGTTCGCAAATCTGGCCGCAGGCGACTTCCGAGTTTCCGTAACCTACTCGCCGCAAGGCAACCGCGCGACAGATGCGAGCTTCCGCTTGCTGGACCAAGCGACGCTCTTGCAAACCGCAGTGATCAACCAAGAGCTGGCCCCCAATGATTTCTCGGATCTCGGCGCGTTTTGGGAAGACTTGGCCACGGTAACGGTCAACAGCGGAACGTTGATTGTCGAGTTATCCAATAACGCGGACGAATTCGTGATCGCCGACGCTGTTCGAGTGGAACGGATCGGTGCGCCGGCTCAAGCACTCGACGTCCATCCCACAGTGCAGCCATGGCAACCATTCGAACTGATTCGCCGCTTGAGCATCGACGCCGATCCACAAGCTGGCGCGTTCGAGGTTGCTTTTGTCGATCGAAACGCGAACGCCGTGATCGACAACTCAGAAGTCGCCCACATCGTCAGCGCCGGCGAAGACGCGTTGGTCGCGGCCGAGTTGCCCGGTGCGTTGCTCGAAGTAGCGCGGTATGCGATCTCGGCCGCTCCGAAGAGTGAGCATGAGGTCGGTAGCAGCGACGATGCTGGCGAGAATCGAATTGCCAGTGATGCACTTTCCTCGGACGAAGACAAGGCCACTCAAGAAAGACCGCCTCGAGTTGCACCGACGCTTGAGTCTCTCCCGGCAGAAGTTCATAGCCAACGGTCACCGTCATCCGTCGAGTTCGTAAACGATGTAATCGCTGCAACCGAGGAAGCCATCGACACGGCGTTTAGCAGCATCAGCGTTTGGGACTTCGTGGACGATGTGATTAGTGGTTAAGTGACTGCAAATCACGTCACATCCACGTAGCTTACAGACCGCTGCCGACTTTCGACGATGGATCGAGGGGCTGCGTGCTTGGGAAGCCGATGACTTCGCGGGGGCGGGTGATTAGCAAGACGCCGTCGGTCATAAGCAAGTTGCCGCCGCGGATTGTGATTGGGGAGAGCGGTAGAACGCCTACGCGTTGGGTGTAGCCGGTGGCTTGGTTGAAGAACAAGATGCGTTCGCGAGTGGGCCAAACAACGAAGTTGTCGGCTAGCAATCCTCGGCCGTAGCCAAAGTCGGCCGGATCTGTTGTTCGGTGTCGCCAGGCGATGCGTCCAGTGGCCAGATCGAGCGACCACAGAGACCGACCGCTGACGAAGACCTTGTCCTGGGACGTTCCTAAGAGATGCCGGATTGTGTCGGGAAGTTTTTTCTCCCAACGCAACAGTCCTGTTTCGGCTCCGTAGCACATGACATGTCCGGATTCAGGCGCGACGGCGATGATCGAGCCTCGATCGTAAACGCAGGGCAAGAGACCGTTTCGATCCGGATCGCTGAGCACTTTGACGTCCGATCGGCTTGGGGGAACTTCGTAAGTGACAATCCAACGGATGGTGCCATCGCGGCGATTTAGTGCTGCGAGTGCTCCGAAGCCAGTCGCGAAGAAGATGGAGTCCTCGCCCAGCGTCAGCAATTGATGTCCCATCAAGTTGTGAGCGTTGTCGATGTTCGATACGGCGGTTGCGACTTGGGTTTTCCAAACCAATCGCTGCGTCTCGATGTCGAAGGAAGCGATGTTTGATTGTAACGCCGGACGAGTTCGCGATATCGCAACGTAAAGCTTGCCATTCGCGGCAACTGGCGTGCCCTCGAACTGCCATTGTTGTCCGGCTTGGGTCAAGTTTCCCGTGGGGATGGCCCGCGAGGAGATTTGTAGGACGAGCTTTCCTTCGTTGTGAATGTCGAGACCCACGATCTCGCTGCCTGCGTTGAACTCGTTCGTGGCCGCGCGGCTGACTGGTGTGCCCATTCGGGCAAACAACGTTCCGTCGTGGACTGTCATTGAATAGCGGGCGACTCCCGCCAACGGGTAGGTCAACGTGTCGGCGTCTTTGCGTTTGAGCGTTGAATACACAACGGGCGAATCGTCTTCGGACGGCCATTGTGGTTTGCCGGTTTGGATATCGAATGCGCTGATGGAATTGGCATCGTTGATGAACAACGTCTTGTCGACGACGACTGGATGAAAGCTCAACGGGCCGCCGTCGATGGACTTGGCGTACTTTGAGAGGAATCGTCGCGGTAATGAAATTGGTTTGGCCCAACGTGGACCGCCTGCGACCACATTCTTGAGCCGATGATTTCTAGCGACGTTGGACGCGAAGCTTGACGGTGTTGAGACCGAAGCTGCTTGAGACCAATCCTTCATAGAATCGAGAACGGACTTAAGGATCTCGGCCAAGTTGCCCGATTGTCCCGCTAGTTCGCCAGTGGCGTCGGCGTGACGTTGCGTGAATAAATCCAACTCGTAAGCAGCTCGCGGTTGGTCGCGTTCCATCACGCTGCACAACACCAAGCGGGCTCGAACTTGTGCCGGATCGAACTCGCTATCTGGAAAACGCAACACCGGAACGGTTCGTGTCGCGTCGGGTGGCAACAGCTTCGTCCAATGGTTTCGAGCGGCCGCGATTTCGTTTTGATGCCAGGACCATTCGCCCAATTGCCACAAAGCATTATCGCCGTGTGTGCTTGAGAATGCGGATCGGACTATGCGGCGAAGCGGTTCGGGATCGTCGGCGGTTCGAGCTTCCTCGAGCCATTGCTTGGCACGCGTGTCGACCTTTGTGCGGTATTCGGCAAGGCCCGCTTGCGGCAGTCGCGCGATCAGCATATTGCAAAAATCGGCGACCGACACGTATCTATTGGGCGAGGCTTCGATCAGCCGCGTTCCATCCGCGTGCACGAGTTGCTCGATCAAGTCGAACGCGGATGACCAACGTCGGTCGTCGATGTAATCTTCGATCGTGCCGATTTGCTTGACGACGTTGCCGTCGGTGTTGAGCGACACGGACTCGCGCAGCTTTTTTGCGGGACCGTCATTTTGTGCTGGCAATGGTAGCGTGGTCAGCGTCACGACAAGCATCGAGAATAATTTCACGTAGCTTTGTGACATGAGAAATCACTCTTCGTGCCGCCAATGACTATTGTGGCCCCGCGACTCTGTCACGGGGAAACGGCCTGCGAGCGGAGTCGCAGGCCCACTTACAGCAACTCCAAGACCGGGCTGCCGTCGTGAGCGACTTTGAATGGGCGGCCGTCTGGCGAGAAGATTTCCTCGTTCAGATCCAAGCCCATCGCGGTGGCGATTGTGGCGTTGAGGTCTGCGGGGCTGACTTCATCTTCGTCGGGGTACATGCCCTCTTCGTCGGACTTGCCGTAGAAGCGGCCACCCTTGATGCCGCCGCCAGCCAACGCACAACTGAAGACGCCCGGATGGTGGTCTCGACCAGCGTTGGCGTTGATCTTTGGCGAGCGGCCGAATTCGGTGGCGACCACGATCAGCGTTTCGTCCAAGAGTCCCTTTTCCTTCAGATCGCCGATGAGGGCGCTGAGGGCGTTGTCCAGGACTTTGGTTCGAGCTGGCAAGGTGTTGTCATCATAGATGCCACGGTGCATGTCCCAACTACCGAAGCTGACTTCGACGCAGCGAACGTTGTTCTCGATCAAGCGGCGAGCCAGCAGGCAACCTTGGCCGAATCGATTGCGGCCGTATTTGTCGCGGACGGATCCCTTTTCTTGGTTCAGGTCGAATGACTTGATCTCTTCGCTGGCGAGAAGTCGTGTTGCTTGGGTATAGAAATCGGTGTACGCGCCGACTTCCTTGGCCTTGTACTTCTTGCGGAAGGATGAGTCGAATTTGTTGATCAAATCCATCCGCTTGGCGAACGACTTATTGCTCAAGTAAGACGGAGCTTTTGTGTTTTGGAGACCGCGGTTGGCATCCCCGATAGGTAGCGGAGAAAAGCTGGGGTCGAGGAATCCAGCAGACGGGTGTCGTGACTGCGGTTGAATCAAGACGCTGTCTGGCAAGTCTTTGTTGCGGCGACCGAGAAGCTTTTGAGCCCACGGTCCGATGGACGGGTGCCGCGTTGTTGCGATCTTTTTGTAGCTGGTCAGCATTAAGTACTGGCCAGGTTCGTGGGCACCCGTTTCAGTATACATCGAGCGGATTGCGGCAATGTGATTGAATTGTTTCGACAGTTTTGGGAGGTGCTCGCCGATCCGACGGCCGGCGACGTTGGTTTGAATCGGCTTTGTTTCACCTTGATGTTCGTGACCGGGTTTCAGATCGAACGTGTCGAGGTGTGTCATCGCGCCTTGCATGAACAAGTAGATCAGGTTCTTGGCCTTGCCGCCTTTTTTGCCGCCGCGTTTGTTGCCTTGTTGAGCTTGCAACGATGATGAGAGCGCGGGCACGAGGCTCACACCGAGCATCGATTTGGCCGTGTAGTTCATGAAGTCGCGGCGGCCGAGTTCATCGAGTTGGTTCAAGAATTCCATGGTGTAACTTTCTTATCGTTTAACGGCGAGCCGAAGGCGACGGTGTTGGCTCACTCGTGTTATCAATTGAGTATTTGATCAACGTGCCGGTGTTCGTCGGCTGATGTTGGTGCTTAGTTGTTTTCGTCTTTGACCAGCCGCGGTCGCCTGCAGCTTGCCGTTAAACGAATCGTGGCCGCTGGAAGCCACCAATACGATCTTTACTGAATGAACAAGAATTCTCGCGTGTTGACCAACGACCAGATCACGTTTCCGAATCCGGGGTTGCCGTTCTTGCGAATCTCCTCGCGAGAGATCTCCATCTCTTCGGACGTTGGTTTGCGATTCAAGATCGACATGAAGACAACGTTCAGCTTGCGCGTCTCGTCCTTTTCCTTCGTGACGTTGTTGTACATCTCCGAGCCCTCTTCGAGCATCATGTGCGTGATCGGGCCGTTGAACATCGTCAAGACTTGTGGAACCGAGCCGCTTAGTGAGGATGCGTCGATCAACTCGCGGTCCGATTGACCGAACTGTCGCAGGAAGTGGTCTGGTGGAACGGGCGATGGTAACTCGGAAGCTCGTGCCAACAACAGCCCCTTATAACGGTATTTCTTTTCTCGCTTACCACGAGCACCGGACGTGGCCTTTTTGGCGGCGTCGTTCTTGTCGAGAACGTCTTTCGCTTTGACTTTGCTCAAGTCGAAGTTCACGATATCGGCGCGAACAGATGACTTCTGCGCCTTAAACTCGTCAGGCTTGACGACTGCCAAAGTTAGGAACGAATCCCAGGTTTGCTCGGCGGTCATGCGTCGCAGCAGTGGTCCTGGGAAGTGGTATTCGTCGGCCGGACCCAGGTCGCCTGTGAAAGCTTGCCGTTGATAAGTTTCCGAGTTGTAGATGATCCGCAGGAACTCTTTCATGTCGAAGTTGAGCCGCTTCATTTCTGATTCGAGGAACTTCATCAGCGGCGGGTTCTCGGCGATCGAGTCGTCGCGGATGTCGTCAACTGGTTGAATCTGAGCGACACCGAAGCACTTCTTCCACAAGCGGTTGACAATCGTGCGGGCGAATCGCGGATTGTGTCGTGATGTCAGCCAATCAGCGAACGCTTGACGAGGTGCCTGACCCTTCTTGACGTAAGCCGGCGGTCCGAACAATACCTTGGGTTCGATTGCTTGTTTGGGTTTCGCATCGTCGTACTGATAATCGTGTGGCAATGAAATCTTGCGGTAAGGATTGTCGCTGATGTCGGAAAGGTTCTCGCGGATTAAGCGGTTGAACTGTCCCATCAATTTCATCTCGGCGCCCATGGCTTTGAACTCGCGACGCAAGCGACCGTTTTGGTCTTTGCCGCCGAAGAGTTTCTTGTCTCGAGCCGACCGCCGTGTGTTCATGCCGAACGTGAAGGCCGCCATTTGATAGAACTCTTTTTGAGTCCAACGGTCGAATGGATGGTTGTGGCATTGAGCACACCCGATGCGCGTGCCGAGGAAAATTCGCACGGTGTTGTTCATGTTGTCGAGCGGCATGCCCGAGTCGCGTTGCATATAACCAGTGGCGGGGTTGTCCCAAATCTTGCCTGCTGCCGAGATCATTTTGTGGACCATCTTGTCCCACGGTTTGTTTTCGGCGAGTGACTGTTTGATCCACTCGCGATACGGCTGGCCGTTGGTGTTGTTATTCAAGCGATCGGTGACGCGCAGGATATCGGCCCAGTAGTTATAGAAGTGGCTGGAATATCCGTCCGAGTTCAACAGGCGATCGATCAACCGTTCTCGCTTCGTTGGTGATGACGAGATTAGGAACAACCGTGTTTGGTTGTAAGTTGGAATCGTGCCGGTGATGTCTAGGTACACTCGACGCAAGAACTGAGCATCGGTCGTGAGTGGATTCGGTTTTGTCTTCGTGCCGCGATAATTGCGTTCCACATATTGATCGATCTTCTTGGCCGATCGCTGAGCGCTGACGAGCCCTGATTCGCGAACTTCCTTCGAGTCGACTTCGAATCCATCTTTCGGAGCCTCGGGAACTTTGGGCTTGGGTGCCGGTTTCTTCTTCGCAGCCGGACGTTTTCGATTCCGGTTCTGAGCTTCGACGGTGTCGATGGCGAAGATGGAAATCATGAATGTCAGCATGATGGCGAAAAGAATCGCGAAACGTGATTTCTTCTTGTTTGTCAAAGTCATTTTGGATTCCGATTAGTCAACGTCATCATGTGAACCAACGGTGTGAAGCAGAATGCATTCCGATCCTGACACTTGCACGAACTCGAACAGCAGTCGAATGTCATAACCTGCACTACAGGCCCAGATTTCGGCCAATTTGCCTGTTAGTTTGCGGGTCTTCAATTGTGGGTGGAAGGCATCTTCTGAAAGCAACTCTAGTATTGCTTCGATTCGGTCTGGAACTCAGGACGTTTCTTGAGGTATCGCCGTAAATCGCGGAGAAAAGAAGGCGTCCTCTTGAGTTCACGAGTCCTCGTCGATCTCGGTCATCAACTCCTCAACGGTCACCGTCTTTGCCAATGCAGCGTCATATTCTGCTCGCGATTTGGCGACCGCATCAACAATCTTCTCGCGATTCGCTGAGGCAATGCGTTGCTTCAGAATATCAACTAAGGCTTCTTGCTCATCAAGCGACAACGCATCCGCTACGTCAACGATACTAGCAAATGTTGTCATCGCTTTCTCCTTGAATGGTGCTTGAAATGTTGCCTCATGCCATGATCCTGTTCCGCTATGAGTTCGTCAAGCGCGTTTCGTTTACGCGCTAGAGTTCTCTGATGCGAATGTTCCGCCAACGGCACTTGGCTCCGTTTGGCCAGCCTTTGCCGCCGTGAACTTGGACGGCGATGCTGCCCTTGTCGCCTAATGTCTCGGCGACTTTTTTCTTGTCGTAGCCTTTGCCGTTGAACGTGTTGCCGTCGAACTCGTTGACTTTCACGCCGTTGATCCAAGTCGTGACCTTGGGCGGGTTGCCGACGACTCGCACCTTGGCAGTATTCCAATCGCCGACCTTCCAGATTTTGACGAATTCCTTGCCCGAGATCGTGTAGGCCTTAGGTGGTGTTGTCTTGGCGGGTTTTGTCTTGAGACCGACTAGCTTCTTGTTGTCGTCATAGATGCCATCGATGTCGAATGGCCGAGTATTGAAGCCGCCAGTCCCTTCACCATAGATGTGTCCGACGTTTCCGTTGTCGTGATAGTCGACCATCATTTGGATGCATTGGCCTTTGTCATTCGAACGCAAGAAGAAACCGCTGCAAACGCCCCAGTCGGGTTTCATATCGATCATGACTTCGAAGTCGCCGAACTTGCGATCGGTCAGCAAGATGCCGCCGTTGCCGCTGCCAGGCGGGTCTTGCTCGCCGGTGATGGTTCCGTTTTCCGCTCGCCAAATGCCGCCGGTGCCGTGTCCGATTTTTTGAGGATTCTTATGCCAACCTTTCAAGGTCTTGCCGTCGAAGAGCTCGATCCAACCGTCTTTGTCTTCCGCGGTAAGTGGCTCTTCTGCGACAGAAAACATGAGTGCCATGCAGGCGATCGGCACGGCTAAGATGGCAAGTTTGCTCGGCTTCATGAGAGGTCTCCTCAATCGATGATGAATAGGCAGTTTCCGTCCAGATCAGATCGTCATATGACAATGCTCGTTAGTGTAAGCGGACCTGATTCTGACGGCAACTTTCCACCTGAAACTGAGGATTGAGAGAACGCGCGAGCGAATGTATTGATGCTCACGAGAGTGTGTGTAGAGAGTCTCGCCACGGGAGCTACAAGAGACAAAACACAAGAGCTGATCGCACCGATTTCAAGACGACAGCTGCGCGACTATCGATGCTGCGTATCGTCGCGCTGGCGGATGTCGGTGTCGACGTGTGCTGTCGGCGTTGCGGCATCGGACTGCGCCGGAGAGCAGTTCGTCAGACGAGCTCCGGAATTTGGCGGCTGCGGCCGCTTATTCATGTTGATCCGATGCTGATATTCGGCAGCTCGCATCGCGAGGATCGCGTCATAATCGAAGTTGATCGGACGTCGTCGGGCAAATGACGCCAAGGCTTGGCCGACTTCTGCCGCTGTCTCGTAACGGTCCTCTTCGCCTTTGGACATCATCTTTTCGATGATATCGATCAAGTCGCCCGGAACATCGATCGGGAATGTCGAAATGGGGCGGGGATTCACTGTGCGGTGAGATTTGACTTTGGCGGCGCGAGACTTGATTGGAAACGGCACTTGCCCAGTCAAGGCAAAGTAGAAGGTGCAACCGAGACTATAAATATCGGCGCGGCCATCCACGTTGTAGCTGTCCAAGGATTGCTCGGGAGCAATATAGTCCGCCGTGCCAAGACAATCGTGACCGAAGATCATCGCGAGCGAGAATTCCTCGGCATCATTGGCGATTAGCGAAAGACCGAAGTCCACGATTTGGGCATTTCCTTCGTGGCCGATCAAGATGTTCGCAGGCTTGATGTCTCGATGGACTAAGCCCACATCGTGAGCGTGCTGCAAGCCCGCGGCCGTTTGTCGAATGATGTGGCTGGCGTGAGCGTAATTGACTGGCCCGGCCAGTTGCACAAGCTCGTCCAATCCGATGGCTTTGGCAAAGTCCATGATGACGTAATGCACGTCGCCATAGACGCCCGAGGTGAAATCCATCTTGAGCGTCGCGATGATGTTGGGATGATTCAACATCAAGCCAGCTTTTGCTTCCAACTGGAATCGAGCCAGCAGGCCAGCGTCGCCCTCGTTCTTCTTCGTCAACATCTTCAATGCGACGCAGCGACCAGTTTTCACGTGTCGTCCGAGATACACCCAACCCATGCCACCACACCCCAGGATATCCATGATCTTGTAATCATCGATAAAGAAGCCTCGGTAGCGGCCTTCGAGTAAGCGCTTTGCTTGGAAGCGAGTCAGCAGCCCATGTTTGACCAGCTGTTTTGCGGCGTCCAAAGACGTAGGTTGATCGTTCAACTTCAGCTCGCTATTGGCCAGCTTGATTTGAGCCGGCGTCAACAGTTTGCTGCGTTGCAAGATTTCTAGGAAATCCGTAGCGACTGCGGTCGTTGCCATGAGTTTCTCGCTACATCAACTCGCACACGTCAATCGAAGAATTGGAAGTGATCGCACGCACGGCGGTTTGGTTATGGCCCACAATTTCTCGACAATGGCCCAAATCAAATCCAGCCAACGGCTTGAAACAAGCCACGCAACCAATGATGGTTGAAAACGCACGCGTGCGCCTTGCTAGTCTAGCATACAAATCGACTCAAACGAAACGGCGGTTCGTTTTGTGGGGTAGCGAGGGACACCGATTCGATCGATTGAGGAACCGAACTAACAATTGAGGAACCGAACTAACAATGCAATCGAATGAAGGAGTTTTATCCCTCCCATTGTTTTCGGCAGAGGACGCCGATCGCTCCATCGTTTCTTGACATCCGCATCGATTACACAGTTTGCGAAAACTGTCCGGATTTTGCGAGCTGATCTTTTGCTCAATTGACCCATTTTGTGAAGATTTCTAGCCATTTCCCGGCGACTTCGGCATGCGGCTTGATGATTTTGCAGGTTTTACGGACGATACCGATTGTACTTGTTCTGACACCTTTAACTGCAAGTTTTGATAATGGCCACAATCGATCTGAAAGAAGCAATCCGCGACATTCCCGATTTTCCCAAGCCCGGAATCATGTTCCGCGACATCACGACGCTGCTTGCGGATCCGGTTGCTTTTGAGGAAGTCATTGATCGCTTTGTCGAGAAGTTCGCAGATGCCCGAATCGATGCAATATTGGCCGCCGAAGCCAGAGGCTTCATCTTTGCCGCGCCTTTGGCCATTCGATTGGGAGCGAGATTCGTGCCCGTCCGAAAGCCAGGCAAATTGCCCTTCAATACGGAGTCGTTTCAATACGAGTTGGAATATGGCACCGATACGCTCGAGATTCATGTGGACGCCGTGGGCCAGGGCGATCGAGTTTTGCTGATCGACGACCTATTGGCGACTGGCGGAACGATCGCCGCTTGCGTCCAACTGGCCGAGAAGCTTGGTGCCGAGGTCGTCGGATGCGGGTTCGTCATCGAGCTCGATTTTCTGAAAGGCCGTGACGTGTTGGCGCCGCACGACGTTTTTAGTTTGGTTCATTACGATAGCGAGTAATACGTTTTAGAAGCTCATGCCAGTCTCACCAACAACACAAACAGAGGTTGTCGAGCGCTGCAAGAAAGTGATGGCGCATGCGTGGATGGTCCGCACGTTCATCAAGCACAGCGAAGAGGCCGAGGACTTTCCTGAGTTGATGGGCATCGTCCGTGGCGTGTTTGACACCGCCCGCGCTTTGGATTCTCGAGGTGACGATCCAGCCGGCTACCTGCATATGCTCCGGAAGAAAATCAGCAAACTGCGAAAAGCGACCGAGCAATTCCGAACCGACGCCTTAAACGCATCCGCCCACATGAATTTCGAGCAATCCGTAATCTCGATCGAGGCCTGTGTTGAGGAGTTGGAGTACTTGTTGAGTCTGGCAAGTGATCTTCCTACGCCGACGGATGCGAGTTAGCGCTTCAACCATTTGCGTTGCGGAACTCACCAAGGTTTCGGCCGATGATTGGCGAAAGTCTTGGCGACTTCCGCTACTGAAGACGCGAGCTTTGCCGTAGAGACATTGGACTTCGTCCTCAGGAGATGGCTAATGACGATTCACCAAGCCGCCGAGATCCCGTACGCCGCTGCTACTGATCCGTCACGCTGGGGTTCAATCGTCATCAACAAACGTAAGCCGCACACTTATCGGGCCTTTCTTGAGCACGACGAACACAGAATCTGCTTGCATCGTTTCGACGCTTGTGAACCGGAAGATTCCTTTCCGCATCCGCATCCCTGGGCCAGCTCGATGCTGATTCTCTCGGGTGAACTACGAGATGGCGGTTGGCCATACACCAGATCTGAATTTGGGCGAACCGTTTCCCGTCATCAATCTCACGCTGAATGCGGGCTCAATCTATCACATGAACGATCGCCACACTTGGCATCAAGTCATTCCCCACGCAATGCTACAGTCTGATGGTCAATGGCCCGCGATGGGCAAACGCTCATCGCCGCGCTCCATCGACCGGCGGCAAGGGACTTGACCCGATGCCTGATGATGTTCTTAGAGACCACTTGGCCAAGTGCCGCGAACTGATTGGCAAGCGCCTGAAGCTGCCGTAAGTCACGGTGAGAAGAACTCGCTGATCCTGGAGCGGCGATGCTAAAAATGGCGTAAAGCTTTTCAAAATAGTGGCTTACGGCAGCGGATTGCCACGACTTCTCAATTCCCACGCGAATCCGTTTGACTCACCCGCGAGTCGACCTATCTTTCTGGTGACGTGCGATTGAGCAACAGACTGAGCGATTGCAGGCAGCGTCTCGAGAGCTATCTCAAGGCGCGGCAAGGAAAGCTGGGAGCTTTGAGGGGACCTTGCCGCGCCTCTTTTCATTCTTTGCAAGCTGACACTCCATTGCAGCTTCTCTATCCTGACAACGCTTTGTCAAACTGTAGCGGTTATAAGGAAAACAACGCCAGCCGCTTCTCCAGCCATCCGATATTGTTAGCAGTTAGCGGTTAGCCGTTAGCGGTTAGCAATTACATGCCGTCGCCTTCTTGCTAACCGCCAAGAGCTAACCGCCAACTGATAACTCTTTTGGTGAGTCCTACGATGGCACAATTCAAAACCGCCTTATCTGTCACGTTATTGGCCACGCTGCTCATCACATCAGCGGCAATTGTTGGCCCGCTTTCTCAACGGTTTCAGCGCAACGCTGAAGTTGCTAATGCGGAATCTGTGGCAAGCAACGAATTGGATTCGTCGAAAGCCGACTGGGACTTGTTCGATACCACAGCCACGCGACAAGTCGGTGCCCGTTCCCCAGTGATCACGTCCGAAGAGCCATTTGGGTTTTCGGACGAGTCCGAAGTGATCATCGCCGCAGAGGCGACACCAGAAGCCTTGCCTGTTGACTCGAATGACTCGGGCAACAATGCCGACTCTCAGACCAACGTTGAAGCACAACCAGCGCGAAGGGACCGGGCGTTAGAATTGCTTGCGGTGGCCTTTCAAGAGAATCAGCGTCAGTTCGAGGCGCGGTTGAAAGACTTGCACCGAGAACTCGAAACGCTGACGCAAAAACAGCAGCAGGTTGCTGAGTCGCAGCAGAGTCAGAAGCAGCAAGATCAGAAGCGACTTGAACAACTTGCTTCCGAGAAGTCCGAGAGTCTGCAACAAGCCGATCGCGAAATCGCGAGCCTCAAGCGAAAACTTCAAGAGCACCTCAAAGCATTCGCGGCCAGCGAGCAGCAAAGAGCGACGTTAGCGGAACAGCTGGCTCAGTCAAATGCTCAGCAGTCGCAAAGCCAAGACATCCTAATCGAGCGGCATGATGCCGAGTTCCTCTCGATCCAATACCACGATGTGGATATCCAGGAAGTCTTAAAAGAACTGGGGCGAGTCTCTGGCCTGAACATCTTAGCCTCATCAAAAGTGAACGGCCCCGCATCCGCAACCCTCCAAAACGTGACGGCGCGACAGGCATTGGAAGCCATCGCGAAATCGCGCGGCTATTCGATTGATGACGAAGAGAGTTTTCTGTATGTGCGTGCCGAGCCGCGCAAGACGTCGACGGGATCCGTCGTTGAAGTTCTTGCAGACGTTCCGCCAACGGAGACTCAACTACAGCTGGAAGATTCCACGCCCGAGTTCACATCAACCGACGCGGAAACCAAAGCTGCCAACCAAATGTTGATGGACGTTAAGGTTCTCAAGGTGTCGTTGGTTGATGCCTGGAGTTTTGGCGTCGATTTTTCAATGTTGCAGCGAGCCATTGCTGGCGTTCACGATTTGACGTCAGAGATTGAGAAGGAAGGAAAGTCAAAGCGAGCGGACAGCTTTCATTGCGCAAGCTACTCAGGTGACCTGGAAGCACTGATCCAGACAATCTCGAAATACGGCAAGGCCGAGTTGATCACCGACACAACCGTGAGTCTGGACAAGGCGGAACTTGTCAAGTTGCCGACCGGTGTTGCGACGCAGAAAAACAGTTTGCTCGTTCAGCCTGACATCGACGATGATCAAACCGTCGAGCTGACTATTCGCACCAGTCGTGAAGACTCAGGCCGGCTGAAGGTGACCGCCGATCTCAACGACGAAGTGAAGCAAGCAAGCTACGAAGTGAACGGCTATCCAACTCTCATTGTTGGCCTGCTGTTGCAGAAGCAAGCTGGTCGGAACCTGTTCTCTGACATCTCGCCACGGTTGTACAAGTTGATCTCGAACAAGAAAGAACAGAGTACAACCCTCGAGAAGGCCGAATTGGTCTACTTGCTAACTCCCCGCGGGTTGAGATAGCGAAACGAGATCACTCGATCCGGAACGGCAACAGCAAACGCCGGCGGCCAACGCGAACCAACCGATGATCATCAGAGTTCCACCGAGGGGCGCAACCAAACCCCAGGTGACACCAAGCCATTTGGACCCCATGATCGTCAGCACGTAAAGCGCGCCGCTAAAAAAGATGATCCCCAGCGAGAAGCACCACCCGGCAACACTCAGTGCGCGAGCAGACTTCTCACGTCCTGCCAGTCCGACCGCGATCAATCCGAGCGCGTGCCACATGTGATAGCGGACGCCGGTCTTGAAGTCTTGCATGTATTTGAAAGCGGCTGGAACGGAGTAACCCGTCATCTTTTTGGCTTCGGTTTGTGCGTACTTCTTTTCGAAGTGCTTGTCCAAACCATGAGCACCGAAAGCCCCCAAGATCACAGCCAAGCCAGCCATGACAGCGCCTGTGGCTAACCAGCAATTGGCACCGCACTTCATGTCATACTCCTCAAGCAGAGACTTTGACACCAATGGCCTCGATGAAGGCCGCTAACCACGCGGGATGGGCAGGCCAAGCCGGAGCGGTGATCAGGTTGCCATCAACATGCACGCCGTCGACCGGAATCTCGACGTACTCCCCGCCAGCCATGCGAACATCGGGACCGCAGGCTGGATACGCTGTGCAACTTCGACCTTGCAATGAACCGGCGGCCGCCAAGAGTTGTAAGCCATGGCAAATGGCCGCGATGGGTTTGTTGGCTTCCGCGAAGTGACGCACGCAGTTCAACACGTCTTCGTACAACCGAATGTATTCGGGGGCCCGACCGCCAGGAATCAGCAAAGCGTCGTAGTCGGCGGCGTTGATCTCGGCAAACGTCGCGTTCAGCGTAAAATTGTGGCCGCGTTTCTCTGTGTAAGTTTGATCGCCTTCGAAGTCATGAACAGACGTGCGAATCTGATCGCCGGATGCCTTGTCAGGACAGACGGCGTCCACGGTCAAGCCGATCATTTGCAGTGCTTGGAACGGCACCATGTTTTCGTAGTCTTCTAC
>PBMZ01000129.1 GCA_002722955.1 Planctomycetaceae bacterium
ACGCATGGCCTTCGACAACCTCGCCGACTTTATACACGCGCTCGAGGATGACGGCGACGTTGTGCGAATCGCCGACGAGGTCGACTGCGAACTGGAATTGGCTTCGATCGTTGAAGGACACAGCCAACAAACCGCGTCACCCGCCGTGTTCTTTGAACGAGTCAAAGGTCACTCCGTTCCGGTCGTCGCCAATCTGTTCGGGACAGAGAAGCGGCTATGCCGCGCCCTAGAAGTTAGTTCCTTTGATGAGTTAGCCGACCGCCTGCTCGCATTGATTCAGCCTGACATACCTGGCAGCTGGCTTGAGTCGTTGCAGCTGGTTCCAAAGTTTACGAGCTTGCTGAAGCTGTCTCCAACAATCGTCAAGACGGCAATTTGTCAGCAAGTGGTCAAGATCGGCCAAGACGTGGATCTTGGCGAGCTTCCGTTTCCGCGCTGTTGGCCAAAGGAAGAAAACCACGCGATCACGTCAGCGCAAATTGTGGCCGCTACGTTTCACGCAGATGCCTCGAAGGCAACAAGCATCGCTAGCCAAGTCCCATTGCAAGTTCTCGGCCGTGATCGGCTTGCCGTACATTGGACCGTGCGGGATCAAACACTCAGATTGCTGGAAGAATACCGTGCCGCGCGACGGCAAATGCCGGTCGCGATTGTTCTCGGTGGAGATCCGCTACTCGCATATGCCGCCAGCGTGCCCTTGCCAGCGAACACGGATGCTTCGGCGTTTGCAAGTTTTGTTCGTCAAGCTGCCGTCGAACTGATTCCTTGCCGCACGATAGATCTTCATGCACCCGCGAACGCGGAAATTGTGATTGAAGGCATGATCGATCCCGAAGCTGAGTGGGTTGAAGTTCCCGGCTTAGGGCTCTCAACAGGATTCTACGGTCCGCCCGAACGTGTCCCCACGGTCCAAGTCACAGGGGTGACACAGCGGTCCAATCCGCTGTTGCCCGTCACAATCACGGGGCTGCAAAAGTCGGAGCAGCTTATCTGTAGCCGAGCGACCGAACGTCTCACATTGCCGCTAGTCAAGTTGGCTGTGCCTGGCTTGGTTGACATCCATTGTCCGGATTTCGGCGTATTTCGGAACTGTGTTTTCGCCAGCATCGATAAGACCTACCCTGGTCAAGCTCGCCAAGTGATGAATGCACTGTGGGGCATCAGTTGGTTCTCAACAATGAAGCAGATCATTGTTGTCGATGCGGACGTCGACGTGCATGACGAACAAGCTGTGTTGTTTCACTCGACAGCAAACATGCACCCGGGACGAGACGTCGTCTTCAGCGAAGGTCCCACCACCATGGACGACCACGCAGCTCCGATTCGAGGCATGGGGCACAAGATGGGCATTGACGGGACTCGCAAGCGGGCCGAAGAGGGGCACCCGCGCGAATGGCCCGATGTGTTGGCCACTGACAGTTAGCTCGGCAACGGTTGGGCAAACTTTGCGGCCTGCAGCGATCATAGCGTCTGAATCGTTCGCTCCCGTGATGTTGCATTGCATGATCGGTTCGTACCGATGTTGCGGAAAGCGAGACTTACTTCATCGATCATGAGGATCGGTGCTCGCGGACCATCTCGGCGCGAATGGCGTTGCGCACGCTCCGCGTGTTTGTTCTGAACGATTTTTCGGCGTTTCGGCGCCGATAAGCGCCGAAAGTGTCCAGGACAACCAACCAACGGTCGCGCAAATGAGCCGTAAACAACTCGGGCCAAACAACTTACGAAGCGAAATCTCGTTTATCCAAGTCTTGCTGGGCGTGTGCGTCCTAGTCGGGATGACGGTGACGACGGAGTCTCGCGCACATGCCGCGCCCCCACTAGTCAAGGGCGAGCACCCTTACGATCCGGACTGGGCAGTCGTCTATTTGACGCTCACAACCAAGTGCAACGGTTGTCATCGGGAGGGCGGAAAGCCAACGGACCTCACCTCCTACGAAGCGGTGATGGCTGCGAAGACTCGCAAGGGGCAGCGACTGGTTGTGCCGGGGAAGCCGGAAGAGTCGCTCCTTTATCATCAAGTGGTGTGGGACGTCACCGAAAAGGACGAAGACCTACCGCTCGAGCCGTTGATGCCGCCTGAATTTGACGAGTGGCTTACTGGGCAGCAGTTGGCGGCGATGAAGCGTTGGATCAAGAACGGCGCACTCGAGTACAAGCTTCCCAACACCTGTTCTCCCAAGAAGGCAACGGTCCTCGATTTTCCGTCGGCGAAGTCATGCAAGGCGTGTCATCCTCGCCAATATCAGCAGTGGTCGCGGTCAATGCACGCGTACGCTCAACACAGTCCGGTGGTCGAAGCGTTCAATCAAACACTGCAAGAGCGAACTGGTGGCAGCATCGGCACTTTTTGTGTGCGTTGTCATACGCCGATCGGCATCGCCTTGGGCGAGAAAGCGACCGAGCGGAACGTGCACCGATCGCGGATTGCCATGGAAGGCATCACATGTGCCGTGTGTCATCGCATCAAGCGACCTTACTACAAAGCAAACATGCGAATGGCCATCCAGCCAGGCAAGTTGATCGATGCTTGCCTTTATGGCCCATTCGACGATCCCGTCGCCGACGGCATGAAAGCCCATGTGGCCAAGGGGCTGCCACACTTTCGCAGCGCGGCTTTCTGCGGAACATGCCACGATGTGACGAACCCGGAAGGCGTGCGGTTGGAAGAGGCATTCAGCGAATGGCAGAACAGTCCTGCGGCAAAACAAGGTGTGACTTGCCAGCATTGCCACATGGGGCCGGTTCAAGGTGTTCCGTATCGAGTCGATCAACGACCCATGGGGCGAGCCGCCGAAGTTCCTGGCGTTGATCCGAAGCACCTCCCAATCCGTCACTTGTCGGACCACACCTTTGCAGGCCCCGACTATTCCATGTTGCCCGACACCGAGTTCCCTCACAAATTGGATTGGATGTACGAGGTCGATTATCGAGACACCTCGAAGCTGACCTCTTATCAAAAGGAATCATTGACGGATCTCCGCAAGCGGAATCGCCTGCAGTTGATGATCGCCGACAAGAAACGATACGAACTACTGTCGAACGCGGCCGAGCTTGAAGTTAAAGCTCCGCGATTTGCTCGGGCTGGACGCAAGACAGAGATCCGCGTCGATGTTCGCAGCAAGTTCGCGGGGCATAACTTCCCGACGGGCTTCACATCCGAGCGACAGGCTTGGGTCGAGGTGCTCGTCAGCGATCCTTACGGGCAGGTTGTTTTCCGGTCCGGCGACTTAGATCACAACCGTGACCTGCGAGATGCCCACAGTCACGAAGTCGAAGCGGGCACGTTGGCCTATGATCGACACTTGCTGAACTTTCAAAGTAAGTTCGTCGTGCTTACCAACAAGGGCACCGAGCGATCCGTTGTCATTCCAGTGAACCGGCATCTTCGCCCGCTGACATTCCTAAGACCCTCAACGGTGACTTCCGCCACGATGGGTCGGCACTTTGCTTTTCGCATGGGCAAATCCAGCTTGCCCGCCAACGCCACAATGGGCAAATCGTATCCGGTGCGGATTCCGAACACATGCGGCGAGTACAACGTGCGAGTCCGGCTGAACTACCGGCACTTGCCACCCAATCTGTTCGACAAGCTGGGCGTTGCCCACTTGAAGAAGCTGTTACAAGTCGTCGTGATCGACGAGTACCAAACTTCAATCAACGTAACGGAGTAGCAACAAAATCGTTTAACGCCCCAGCCGAAGGCGGCAAATGAAAATCTACCGCCCCGACTTTACGTCGGGGGCTCTCGCGTCTCTGCACTACTCATCGTGTCACAGTGCAAAGACGCGAGCCCCCCTGAGATAAACTCAGGGGCGTGTTCTCATCCTGGTAAATCAAACTAAATGAAAAATCTGTGCCACAACACGAGTGTCTCGGTGCGCCATCCGCGATGGCGTCTTGCACTCGTGCGCGCGGTCACAGTCTTCGTCTTACTTGTCTTGGCGAGCGCCCAGAACGTCGAGGCGCAGCAGCAATGTCACCCCGCTGAAGTCATCCTGAATCAAAGGCACGACTTCGATGTTGGTAGAATGCGGATCAGCAATCGGACGGCAAACGCGCAAGACAACAAGTTCTCACAAGTGCCGACTCGGCAAAGCGGCCGGAATCCTCGAAAGAAGGAAAAGATCGAAGGCATCGAGGACATCGTGCTGCCGCCACTGGAACAAGAGCTTGAAGAACACGGCGGCGCGCATTTGTACGCGCCCGAAGGCGACTACTTTCATCAACACTTGGAGGGCAGCGTCGGGCATGGTGCACCGCTGAGAGTGCCCGAGGACTTTCCGAATCCACAACCGATCACAGCCTTTCAAGAGTTCCTTGGCAGTGATCCGATTCATCCAAACCCGGGTTGGAAATGGTTTGGCGAGAACGGCTTTCAGTGGGAGCCCCGCTTTGTGGCGGCCGGTAGTTACGAGTTGTTCGGGATTGCTTTCGAGGAGGGCAACGATCGCCAAGACTTGATCGGGCACCAAATGTTGCTGGACCTGGACTTCCGCATCACGGGGACTGAGCGAGCCCACGTGCAGTTCAGACCACTCGGTCGGCGCAACACGGGCGGTTCTTTCATTCAACTAAGCGAGCCGCAAATTTACGATGACAACTCAACATTCATTCCCGACCGCTGGTGGATCGAAGGCGAGTTATACAGCGTCTTCAGTGATTGGATCGACGACCCAACAAAGGTGCGAGACTACCACTTCGTTGCTGGCAAGTTTCCGCTGTCATTGCACAACAGCTTGCTAATCAACGACGACATCACTGGCATCACAGTCAGCAAGAACACTTTCATCCGCGGTGAACTAAGCAACGTCAACACTCAGGTGTTCTACGCCTTTGACGATGTGGACGCGTTTCCAGACGTCGCCTCCGATCTCTTCGGGGCTCACATGAACGTCGACATCCGCCATTGGTTCCTCGAAATGACGTACGCCAATGTGACCCACTCACGATCCGATGCCCACGACGCACAATATGCGGCGTTCAGTGCGACGCAGTTCTTCGGACCATTCACATTCGCAGGTCGTGGCTTGTGGAAGTGGGAGGACTTCGGAGGCACCGGCGATGGCGAACTCTACGTCTTCGAAAGCAACCTAACGCGAACTTTCCGCGGCGAGCTATCCGAGTCACTTGGTCTGGAATATGGCGTCTTCTATCTCAACGCCTTCAAATCGACCAGCGGTTGGAACTCAATCAGCGGCGGAAACTTTGATCGACTGCGAGCGGCCTTCGAGGTCGATCCGCTGGTAATGATCTCACGCTCTCAAAACCCGGCAGATCGAATCGGCGTGTCAGCCGGAGTCCAACTGTTCCGTCACAACGCCGACGAATCTATCATCCCCGAGGTGACTTACGAAGAACCCAATGACGAGTCATCCTGGGGCATCGGCTTAAGATATCTCAAAAAAATCTCACCGCGCACATATCTCGAGTTCCGCGGCATCCGGACCTGGTCCGACAACGAAGCCATCGAACGCGAAGGCGTCTTCCTGTCGACGTTCTTCCTGCTGTGATATCATCGATTGCAAAGACGTTTATCGCCAAGCCGTCAGGCACAGACGACTAAGACGCATCGAACACCAAGTGGCATTCTTTGCTGCTCGGTCACCGGCACCTCCCGGCTGGGCGTTAAACTTGGTGGACGAGTGCCTCGGAAGCTCCGATTTCGGAACTTGATCGTGCAAATTGCTGGGCATTTTGCTTATAATAAGAGAACTCTAATGCGTTGGTGGATCGTCAGTTTCCCCACCGATGCCTCGCCCTGATTCCTACCAAAACATGACGCATTGCTCCCCGCCAAGCGTCGTTGATTCAATCGCGATTCATTCACCCAAAATTCGAAGGGTCAAGCATGGACCAGAAATTCGAGGGGACTCCCCAAGCTGAGATTAAACTCGACGGACGCAAGCTCATTCGTGGCGATGTCAGCAACGACTGGGGTCTGCGGCTTCAGTGGCAAATCAAACGTGATGGCAAGGTGATCGCGACACCGCTAGCTCGTACCGACATGGAATACGTGCACGATGACAAGACACCCGGTAAGTACGAAGTCGTTCTGCAGATGTGGAAGTACATCAATTACAAGAAGAACAAGCAGGGCGAGTTCACCGAGAGCAAGTTCATCGATATCTCGAACACCGTCAGCTACACGATCTAAGCATCGTCGTGGTGGCTTCTAGCCGCCGCGAAAACAGTAATGGCCGCTGGAAGCCGCCACTACGAAAACAAGGGAATCTTGCGAATGCTAAACATTGGAAACGAACGAGCCCCGCTGTGTAGCGGCATTGATCGTCGCAGTTTCTTGCAGGCTGGTGGAGCCACATTGGGTGGCTTGTCGTTGCAACAGATGGATGCGTTGGAAGCTGCTGGTGCGGTCGACCAGAAGAAGTCGAAGATCAAGAACTGCATTACTATCTTCTTGGTTGGGTCGCCCGGACACGTCGACACCTTCGATATGAAACCGGAAGCGCCGGACGATATTCGCGGCAAGTTCAAACCGATCGACACCAACGTCAATGGGATTCAAATCTGCGAGCATTTTCCGCTGATGGCGCGGCAGATGGACAAGGTTGCCATGATTCGCAGCCTGCATCACAAGACCGGGGCCTCGCACGAAAACGGCCAACGTTGGATGATGACCGGTCACGACTTCAACGCCGGGAACCCGCAGCCTTACATGGGCTCGATCGTCTCGCGAGTGTTCGGTCCGCAAGGCAACTTGCCCGCCTCGATCGTCTTGCCCGACAAGATCGGAAACACCGGCACGTCGACGCCTCACGGTCAGAAGTCTGCGTATCTTGGAAGTGCCCACGAGCCATTCTTCCTCGGCGGCGATCCGGCCAATGCTGGCTTTAAGGTTGCCAACCTGGCGCCGCCAGCAGGACAAACCGAATTCCGCATTAACGCTCGCAAAGAACTCTTGTCGCAGATTGACGATTTGCAGCGGCGAACGGAAACGCGAACGACGAAGAATTTCGATACGGCCTACGACCGAGCATTCTCGCTGCTGACATCACCTGAGACGAAAACGGCTTTCGACCTTTCGACCGAAGACGAAAAACTGCGAGACCGCTACGGACGCAACACGCTCGGACAGAGCTGTTTGATGGCCCGGCGACTGATCGAACGAGGAACTCGGTTCGTGACCGTGAACCACTTCGATACGGTCTTCAATGTCACCTGCTGGGACATGCACGCTAACGGCGGCAACTTGAACAACACATATCTCGATTACGAAAACCACTTGTGCCCTCAATTCGATTGGGCGTTCACGGCACTGCTTGAGGATCTGGAGCAACGCGGAATGCTGGAGGACACGGTGATCGCGGTACTCAGCGAATTCGGCCGAACCCCAAAGATCAACAATCGTGGTGGCCGCGACCATTACCCATCGGCGTGGACGAACTTCTTCGCTGGTGGTCCGATAAAGGGCGGTCAAGTCATCGGCTCGACGGACAAGATCGGTGCGGCACCGCACGATCGACCGATCTTGCCTCCTGAAGTGGTGGCTTCGGTCTACACAGCGATGGGTATCGACCTGGAAACAACGATGATGCCAGGACCCGGCAGCCGGCCGATTCGATTCATCGAAGCTGAACCGATTGAAGAATTATTTTAAGTCATAGCAATACGTTTCCCTCACCGGAGCATCGCAATGCTACATATCGGAAATGAACGCGTTCCTGCTTGCAGTGGCCTTGATCGCCGGAGCTTCATGCACGTTGGTGCCGCTGGAATGGCTGGCCTGACGTTGCCGAATCTTCTAAGCCTCGAACAAGCTGGCGCGGTTGAGTACGACAAATCGAAGATCAAGAACTGCATCACGTTGTTCTTGGTTGGCTCGCCTGGGCACATCGACACGTTTGATATGAAGCCGGAAGCGCCGGACGATATTCGCGGCAAGTTTAAGCCGATCCAAACGAACCTCGAAGGCGTTCACCTTTGCGAACACTTCCCATTGCTCGCGCGAAAAATGGACAAGGTCGCCATGATCCGCAGCATGCATCACAACACGGGCACGGCACACTCGAATGGGTCGCGTTGGCAAATGACGGGCCGCGATGCCATCGGTGCAAATCAGCAGCCGCACGTTGGCTCAGTCGTTTCGCGAGTGTTCGGTCCCAAAGGCAACTTGCCGTCGTCGATCGTCTTGCCGGGTAAGATTGGTAACACGGGTGGCCCGTCGATCAACGGTCAAGAAGCCCGCTATCTTGGCAGTGCCTACGAACCATTTTTCCTCAACGGCGACCCAGCACGATCGGACTTTAAGGTTGCCGACCTTGTGCCGGCACAGGGACAGAACGAGTTCCGCATTAGTGCTCGCCGCGAGCTACTCAAGCAGATCGATAGCGTTCAGCGTCGAGCCGAAACGAGCACGACGATTCAGCGCGATTCCGCTTACTCGCGAGCATTCAATTTGTTGACGTCGACCGAAGCGAAAACCGCCTTCGACCTGGACAAGGAACCGGACAAACTGCGAGATCGCTACGGACGCAACACCCTCGGCCAAAGTGCATTGCTCGCGCGTCGACTGATCGAGCGAGGCTCTCGATACGTGACCGTCAATCACTTCGACACGGTGTTCAACATCTGCTGCTGGGACATGCACGCCAACGGCACGAGCTTGAACAACACGTACCTCGATTACGAACGCTTGCTTTGCCCACAGTTGGACCAAGCCTTCACGGCGTTGATCGAGGATCTCGAAGAACGCGGATTGTTCGAGGATACCGTCGTGACGATACTTAGTGAATTCGGCCGAACACCGAAGCTCAACGCTCGCGGCGGCCGAGACCACTATCCGCCCGCATGGACGAACTTCATCTGCGGCGGCAACATCAAAGGTGGCCAAGTCATCGGCTCGACCGACCGCATTGGAGCTGCTCCCCACGACCGTCCGATCAAACCGGATCAATTGATCGCGTCTATCTACCAAGGAATGGGTATTGATTTAGAAACCACCATGATGCCTGGCCCCGGCAGCCGACCGATTCGGTTGATCGAAGCCGAGCCGATTCATGAGTTGTTCTAACTAAGAAAAGTCCCAATGGCCAAGCACCAATGACCAAGGAAGATGAAACATCGGAGTTCTTCCTTCCATTGGTCATTAGGATTTGGTCATTCCATATAATTATGCTAACCAAGAACAAGCTATCCCTGCTGCTCACCATCGCACTAGGTTTGTGCGTCTCTAGCGCCAACGCAGCGCCACGGATAACGAATCTTTCCGTTCGTGGCCTTCAAATCGGTGGCACAACTCGAGTGACCCTATCCGGTGCGGACTTGCTACCGCCACCAAAGTTGGTCACCAGTATTCCAATTGCAAAGCAAGTTGTCGGTGGCAAGCCCGCTGCAAATCGCGTCGATTATGAAGTGACTCTGGGTAGTGACGTCACCCCAGGTGTTTATAACTTGAGAGTCGTCAACGAGAAGGGCATTTCGCCAGTCGTCATCGTTGCAACCGACCGCTTGCCGCAAAGCCCGATCGTTCCGAAAATCGAAAAACTGCCAGTCGCCTTGCATGGGACGTTAACAGGTTCTGGTGTTGCCAAGACATCGTTCCCCGGAGAGAAAGGTCAACAGGTTATTATCGAAGTCGAAGCCAAGCGACTTGGCGGAGGGCTGCGTCCGGTCGTGCACCTTTATGATGCCAACCGCCAGCAACTTGGTCTGGCAATGCCGAGTCCTGCTCTTGCTGGCGACACGCGTCTGCTGGCGACGCTACCTGCTGATGGCGAGTACACCGTTCATTTCCACGACTTGCAGTATGCGGCACCGGCTCCGAATTACTATCGAGTGAAGATCGGCAACTTTCCGTATGCGGACTTGGCGTTTCCACCAGCAATTCAACGTGGCGTGAACAGTCGCGTACAATTGTTGGGCAACGTTAACAAACCAATCGACGTTAACATTGCTGGCATCGCATCGGTCGCTCCAACACCATGGACTTCGATTGCTGGTATCAGCGGAAGCCAACCACGACTTGTCGTCAGCGATTTCCCCGAGGTCGTGGAGGCTCTGACACAGACACAAGCGCAGCAATTGCCGAAGCTGCCAGTTGCCGTCAGCGGACGGCTGGATGAGCCGGGCCAATCTGACAGGTACGCGATTCCTGTCAAAGAAGGCGACAAACTGCGATTCGAAGTCTTTGCCGATCGTGTCGGTTCGCCGATCGACACGTTGCTGCGACTAACAAATGAGAAGGGCGGTCAACTTGCAGTCAACGACGACACGACTGGTACCAGCGATTCGCGACTCGACTACAACGTCCCCAAAGGCGTGACGATGATTCACGCTATCGTCACAGATCAAGTCGATCGCGGCACGCCCAATTCCATCTATCGGCTCGTTGTGACTCCGATCGGCCCGTTGAAACCTAGCTTCTCGCTGAAAGTCACTGCCGACACACACAACATTGCGGAAGGATCGCAGCGAGTTCTCCACGTCACAGCGAACCGGACAAGATACAGCGGCGCGATCAAAATCGAAGTCACCGGCTTGCCAGCAGGAATCTCGGCGACAGCGCCGGATATCGTCCCTGGCAGCTCGGCGACCCTCATCACATTGACTGGAACGGGAAAGGCCGCCAACGCGGTTGTACAAGTCAAGGGGACAAGCGTCGGCGCCAATCCGCAAATCACGGCGGTTGCGGCAGTTGGCAATCATCCATTGAATAAAACGCAGCCTTGGATGCAAAACGAGGTGGCTCTTGCCGTGACACCAGCGAACTCGGAAGCATTTCAAATTGATTGGGGCAAGCCAGCAGCGGAAACTCCCCTGGTGTTAGGCACGACATTTAAGTCGCCGATTAAACTAAAACGCACACCGAATTCGTACGGTCCCATCAAGTTATCCGTTGTGGTCAGCGAACCTGTTCCGCTTGTCAACAATCGCCCCGATGCGAATCGTGCCGTCAGAGCCGAGCGTGCGACTGTTGACATTGCTGCCAACGCCGCTGCGAAGACCGCCTTTGATGCTCGAGCCGTTGTGGATAAAGTCGTTCTCGCCGTTCGAGGCAAGGCGAAAGCCGTTGCCGACGCCCAAGCAAAGTTAGTGGGCGCCGCTGCCTCGGAATTGAAACAAGCCACACTGGCACAAGCTGCCGCCGTCAAAGCGATTGAAGCGAGCGGCGGCAACGTCGCGACGAAGCAGCAACTGGACGCTGTTGACGCCGCCACAAAGAAAGTGGCCGCGACGACAGCGAAACTTGCCACAATTCAAGTCGCTGCAATCAAAGCCAACGCCGCCGAACAAGCCCTGTTGAAGGCAGCTCTTGCCAAGCAAACAGCCGCTCATAAGAAGTTCACCGACGCACTGGCGAAGACACCAGATGACGTGACGTTCAATGTAATTGTCCCGCCGACGTTTTCAGCGAAGTCGTGTGATCTTGCCATTCGGGCGGAGCTGCGAAGCCTCGACAACAAAGTTGTGCTGGCCGAGGTGTTCACTCCAGTGCGACGTTTCGTTCCACTGCATCCCTTGCGAATGAAACTTGCCGGCGAACCGAAATTCGAAACGAAGCTTGATGCAAAGAATGGTGCGACGGTTAAAGTTAGCGGAACAATCGACCGGTTGGCCGGTTTCAACGGCGATGTCACAGTTTCCATCGTTGGACAACCCGGCGGCGTCGCTGTCCCCAAGACTGTCGTGAAACCGGACAAGAACGATTTCTCATTGGATATCAAATTCCCCGCCAACTTTAAGCCCGCTGCGGTGAATTCCATCAAGGTCTTCGCCACCGGGCCGCCTGATAAATCGAAGGCAAACGTCGTCGTCCGAACCGAGATCCCCGTAGGCATCAACGTGCTCGCGGCCGATCCGGCAAAGAAGTGACAACTTCGAAGCGTCGTGAGTCTCGGACTCGGCGCATTTGATCGTTTAACCGGTAGCCGTAGGCGAGGAATAATGGCTTGCTCCTCGCCTACGGCTACCGGTTAAACGAAAGAGCAGGCGTTAATCCGTCGGCGATGGATGCCGACACCGTTTCCAAACTAGTGCAAGTTGATTTCATGAAGACACTTTCAATCATTCTCGCCGCCCTGATCGTGATGCCTGCGGTAGCGTTGTCTGACGAAGCACCTAAGATCGTTGGTGACATCAAAATCCAACCAACAACGATCAAGCTCCAGCATCGACGGCATCCGCATTCGATTCTTGTCACTGGTCAGACTGCTGATGGGCAAACCATCGATCTGACGTCGCAAGCCTCTTTCGAAAGCGCCAACAAAGACGTCGCCAACGTGAACTTGTTGGGTTGGGTTGGTGGACTCGCCAACGGTTCGACCGAGGTCAAAATCACGGCAGCGGGACAAACACAATCTGTAAAGATTGAAGTTGCACTGCCAGCAAAAGCTAAACAATACAGCTTCCGTCATGATGTCATGCCCGTGCTTTCGAAGGCTGGCTGCAACATGGGTGCTTGCCACGGATACTCGCTCGGCAAGAATGGTTTTCGGCTCTCATTGCGTGGTTCGGATCCCGAGAAAGACTTCAATTACTTAACCGACGAATTCTTCGAGCGGCGCGTGAACCGCCACAATCCGCCTGCGAGTCTTGTGCTGACAAAACCTCTCGGCGACGTTCCTCACAAGGGCGGCGTTCGCTTTGACCACGGTACTCTTTCCCATGAATATCTGGTGGGATGGATCACCGACGGAGCGAAGTCGGATTTGGCCGATTCCGTGAAGCTGGAATCCATCGAGATCTTTCCCAAGAACGTGGTGCTCGCCCCGAAGCGACAGCAGCAGATGCAGTTGTTGGCGAAGTATTCAGACGGAAGCATCCGTGATGTCACTCGCTTGGGCATCTTCACGGTGAACACACAACGCGTCGCGGAAGTGACCGACGAAGGATTGGTGACAGCGACGGAATTGGGCGAGTCGGCTGTATCAGCTCGATTCGAAAGAATCTTCGCAACCGCAAACTTCATCGTGCTTCAGCCCAATCAGAACTTCCAACCGACTCCGATTCCAGAAAAGAAGTTGATCGACAAGTTCGTCATCAAGAAGCTCAACGATCTGAACATCAAACCGTCAGCGTTGAGCGATGATGCCACATTCTTGCGTCGCGTTTATCTTGACATGATTGGGATTCAACCGACTCCCAACGAAGTGCTTGCTTTCATCAACGATAAAGCACCGGACAAGAGAGTCAAGACAATAGATGCAATGTTCAAACGGTCGGAATTCGTCGATCAATGGTCCTTGAAATGGGGCGACCTTCTGCAAAACAGCCGCACCCACCTCAGTGATCCCGCGGTTTACGCTTTCCGCGAGTGGCTACGGGCCAGCGTTGCCTCGAACATGCCGCTTGACGAATTCGTCCGAAGCATACTTCTAGGCCGTGGCGGCGTGGCGGATAACCCCACGTCGGCGTATTTTGCCATCAGCAAAGACACCGATGACACGCTTCAGCGAGCGACGCAAGTTTTCTGCGGCGTTCGCATGTTGTGCGCCAAGTGCCATCCGCACCCCTTCGAAAATTGGACCCAAGGTGACTACTACGGACTGCACAGTTTCTTCAACCAAGTCACCACAAAGGCTGATCCTCGCTTGGCCGGCGTTCGAAACGCTAAGTCCGTGTTGCTGAACTTACCAGCCGCCCACTCGGTCAATCCACGCACCGGTCAAAGGCAACCACCTCGCTATCTTGGCGGCGGCGAACCTGAGATCCCCGTGAACAGCGATCGACGTAAAGCCTACGCGGAATGGCTGACGTCATCAGACAACCCATTCTTCGGTCGCAGCATGACCAATCGAATTTGGAGTTATTTCTTCCACCGTGGCATCATTCACCCTGTCGACGATCTGCGGACAACTAATCCTCCGATCAATCCCTTGCTGCTGGATGCGTTGACGAAAGATTTCATCGACCACAACTTCGATGTGCGTCACTTGATGCGAACTATTGTGCTTTCCGACACTTATCAACGAAGCAGTTTGGCCAATGAAACTAACGGCCACGACGACATGAATTTCTCACGAGCGATTCCGAGACGTCTTTCGGCGGAATCGTTGTTGGATTCGCTTGTCCAAGCCACCGCCGTGCCCGAATCGTTCCGCGGAGCTCCCGCTGGCTTTACCGCGAAGCAGTTGCCAGATGCGAACATTCAAAGTGAGTTTCTGAATTTGTTTGGCAAACCCAAACGAATGGAAGCCTGCGAGTGCGAGCGTGACGATGGTTCGAACATGCTTCAAGCGTTGCACTTCATCAACGGCAAGTCGATCCTCAGCCGAGTCACCAATGGCAACGGCCGAGTGGCTCAATTATTGAGGACCAAGGACATCACAAACGAGAAGCTCATCAATGAGCTGTATTTGTGGTCGTTGGCTCGAAACCCCAACGCCAAAGAAGTTGAACTCGGCCTAAAGTTCTTCGCGGCTTACAAAGGAAAACGGAAAGAGGCCGCCGAGGACCTGATGTGGGCCTTGCTAAACAGCAAGGACTTCATGTTGGTGCATTAGCTTCACTGGCAACGGAGTCTTAAGGACGATGCGCATTCTTATCCGTCCAGTTCAGTCCGTTTGGCGTTGGAGTTTTGATTTAAAACGAACTAATATGAGGTTTCGTGTGCATCGTTTGATCGCAATCGCTGTTATCCTTCTCAACATCAACGCGTTGATGGCCGCCGAGAAGCTCTCGCCCATCGATCAGAAAGTGGCCGAGAAGATCAGTTTCCGCGCCGATGTCTGGCCGATCGTCAAGCGACATTGTTGGGGATGTCACTCCGGCGCCGGTCCCAAAGGCGGCCTGAATATGGACACGGTTGCTGACATGCTCAAGGGAGGCGATTCGGGGCCGCTGTTCGCTCCGGGAAAAGCTGACGATAGCCTCTTGGTCGAAATGATAATTGGCGATGAACCGGAGATGCCTCAACAGAAACCACCGCTCTCGGCGGCAAAGATCAACATTTTACGTGGCTGGGTTCATGCCGGCGCAAAAGATGACTCGGTGGCATCGGACAAACAGCTCAGCATTCGCATTCCCGAGAAATATCGATTCGCCCCTGCAATAACCAGCGTCGCGATGAGTGCCGATGGCAAGCAAATTGCCGCGGCTGTACGAAGTGAGATCGTTTTGATTACCGTCGAAGGCGATGCTCCTCCGAGACGTGTTGCGACCACTTCCGACTTGGTCACGCATGTTGAATTCAGTCCGGACGGAAAAACTGTTGCCGCGTGCGGTGGCGCGCCCGCTCGATACGGGCGTGTTCAATTCTTCAACGTTGCCGATGGAAAACAGGTTCTATCTCGAGATGTTGGCCACGACACTCTTTTCCGTGGCAATTTCTCTCCCGATGGCAAGAACATCGCTCTTGGTGGTGCTGATGGTGCTGTTCACATCGTACCGTTTGATGCCAAGACGCCACTTCGGAAATTTGATCTGCACAGCGATTGGGTTCTCGACGTGGCCTACACACCAGACGGAAAGATGCTGGTTTCAGGAAGTCGCGACAAAGCGACTAAGATCAGTTCCGTCGAGACCGGCAAGCTGCTCCGCTCCGTTGATTCGTCGTCCGAGTTAATCAGTAGCGTCGCGACAGACGCCAACTTTGCAATTTCGGCCGGTCGAGCTCGCTTGCCGATCAGCTTTGAATTGAAGATCGCCTTGCAAGGCGTCCAAGTCAGCGGTGCTGGAAATGGCGCTCGTCCGATCAGTCGACGTGCTCAGTATGCCAAGAACATGGAAGGTCAACCGGGGATCGTGCTCGACCTTGCCATCAGTGGAGACCGAAAGGTCATCGCAATTGCGGGCGCTTATGGAGATGTTCGCACATACAACATCGCCAACCGTCAACGAACTGCTCTCATTACAAACGTTCCGGCTCCGATTTACGGTGTCGCCATGAATCAAGATGCAACACGGTTAGTCTTGGGCAGCAAATCGGGGCAAGTTCAGATTTATCAACTTCCGGAAGCTAAGTTAATCAAGTCAATAAGCCCCGTGCCTGTACAGGCTCCCGCCGAGGTGGCAAGCCAATAGTCAAAGCGACTCCCAGAGTGGAGAAAGCTCGGAATCATATTGCCCCGCGAGCGGAGTCGCGGGGCCACAATCCACGCAATCTTGAACGGTAGTGATGTTTCGAACTTCCCGTCGACAAATACTCAGACTTGGCCTTAGCAGTACCGCTCTCTCACAGTGGGGTAGCTTTTCGACCATTGCCGCGGCTGAATCAAGCGAGCGAGTTGGTGATTCGACGTTTGGACGTGCGCGGAACGTCATTGTGATGTTCTGCTGGGGTGGCATGAGCCATCTTGACACGTTTGATATGAAGCCGTTGGCGGGAAGTGATGTTCGCGGCGAATTCAACTCCATCGCCACGACGATTCCCGGCTATTACATCAGCGAGCATCTTCCATTGATGGCGAGGCAAATGCATCATTTGGCCGTCGTTCGCAGCGTGCATCATGGATCCGCTGATCATCGGAAAGCCGCGTATTGGAATCTAACAGGGCATAGCCCGACGAATGCCGCCGGTGGTGTCGTCGCGCCTCAATTGCCATCGCGCAAAGATTGGCCGAGCATCGGCGCTCAAGTAGCGATTGCAATGCGGAATGATGCGCGTTTTCATCAGCGCAAGAACGTTCAACGAGTGCGCCCTGAAGATGTCGTTGAACATGAAAGGCTGCTCGAAGCTCCGGGCGTCAAAGTCTTAAGACGAGTTAGCTTGAGTACGGATGTACTTGGTCCCGGCATGTATTCACCGGGTACCTTTAACAAACAAGATGGATACACGAACAAGTCGACCGTCGAGTTGATCGGAATGATCAGCAAGGCTGCGGCATCATCCGCGCCGCTGACTCGACAATCCGACGGTCCAACCGCTGACGTCAGTCGTTTCGTTATTGGTGATAGTACGGCTGGGCAATGGGGATCCGATACCCATGGACGCGGTGGACCACTTTGCTTAGTGGGTGATGGTGAGCCGGCCGAGGCACACGCTGGCTTCGGATGCCACGCCAACAAGTTCATCACTTTCAATTTGTTAGAGGTTCGCAAGCAACACTTTGCCGGAACGAATCGGCCTTTAGCGCTAACACTCAAAGTAGGCATGAATCGTTTCGCCGGCATGCCTCCGACCGCAGCTGGAATGGGTAGCATTTGGATTGACGGGAAAGAAGCAGCCGTCAGTGAGGTTTTGTCGCGAGACTACAAATCACAAACGATCGAAGCCGTCATTCGTCCTGAAGCCAAGTTCCTTACATTGGCAATGCTGAATGGCGATCGCTCGACGAACTATGACGACATTGCCTTAAGAGACGTTAACCTTCATGAAGTCGAAGGTGAGTTGCCCGAGCAAATCGAAGAAGAAACGCCGAAGAGCAAGGCCGTCGACAAAAATCTGGCAGCGAATTTGCCGCGAACGATTTCGATTCCGTATCCCTTGGCAGACCGCGGATTGCTTAATGGCCAATTCGGTGGTTTCCTTGGTCTTGAATATGACCCCGTCTTCGTTCACCCGGGAGCTGGGACTTCGTTCAAGGGAATCTCGCCGGCGTCCGGAACCATCGATTTGACACCGCGTGTTTCTCAAAGGCGATTGGCTGAACGCGGCTTGCTGTTGGAAGGACTCGACCACAACTTCGAGTGGGCTCGCGATGACGAACACGCTTCATTCCGTCATAAAGCGTCGCACGATCAAGCCGTCAACATGCTTCTCTCGCCGGAGGTTCAAAGTGCGTTTGATTTGACTGAAGAGTCCGAAAACATGCATGACCTCTACGGTGACCACGTTGCGGGAAAGAGCACTTTGCTTGCAAGGCGACTCGCGGACGCCGGCGTACCGCTGGTAACAGTCAACCTGAGCGTTGGCGATTTGAACGGAGCTTCAGGTGACAACTGGGACACACACGGAAACAATTTCAATCGGCTCAAGAACGATTTGCTTCCACGCTGGGATCGCGCCGCATCGGCGTTGATACAAGACCTTGTGCAAAGCGGGCGTATTGAAAGTACGCTGGTCGTGTTCTTGACCGAATTTGGACGCACTCCAAAGATCAATGGCGGTGCCGGTCGCGACCATTTCCCAAGTTGCTATACCGTGTCATTCGCGGGAGCTGGAGTAAACGGCGGCAGCATCTTGGGCAAGTCGGACAAAACAGGCTCGAAGCCAATCGAAGCGGCATGCATGCCCAAGGACATCCACGCGACAGTATTTCATTCGCTCGGAATCGATCCTCACTTCGAAATCCACGATCAAGAAGACCGCCCCTTCCGAATGTGCGAAGGTCGACCGCTGCCAATATTTTCTTAAGATTTGGCATTCAATGGTTTATTTGGGACGCGTGAAAGCGTCAGCTTGATAAACCCTGTCTTTCAGGATCGACAGGATCTCTTCTGCGTCAAAATCGTCGAACTGGATTTCGGGCGACTGCGGCAACGACTTCGAATCAATCCATGACAATGCCGTTGTCCATGGGATCGATGCTTCCAATCTGCGGTCGATACCGTAGATTTCAATCGCCGATTCACGAGGCGTCTTGCGGTTTAGTCCGGAGAACTTTGCGAGTCGTCCCGTGTTCGAGACTATTGTCCAGTCGCGATGATTCGGTTTTTTGACTGTTGTCTTTCTGATTTCGGTATAGCCATCTGCAGTCAACGTAAGAAGTCGTTCCGTGCCACTTTTGTCGACGCGTTGTAGTCTTGGAAAACGTGTTTCCAAGACGAAACGATGATTGGGATGAGTTCAACTTCCGTGGCGCTGTCGGTTCCTCATTCAAGACTTGATGAAGAATGGAAGACATGTTCCCGCTAAATGGAACTTGCCCTGTAAGCATTTCAAACAAGATCACACCGAGTGAGTAAATGTCGGAACGGGCGTCTGCCGAGTGTCCCTCGCCTCGGGCTTGTTCCGGCGGCATGTATGCTGGCGTTCCGAAGACTCGCCCATCGACGGTCATCGTGATTTCACCCGCTTCGCGGCGAGCCAAACCGAAGTCCATGATTATCGGCTCGTTATCGGGATCGTATGAATGAGTGGGCTCGAGATTCAGTTTCGGTAACCAGTAGCCATCAGGGGATTCGGCAACGCTGTCTTCTTCGTTGTTTTCATCATCATTCGCTGCGTCATCAGCAAGCATGATATTCGACGGCTTCAAGTCTCGATGAATGACGCCGGATTGGTGTGCGTGATGCAACGCCTCGGCGATCCGACAAACGATACGGACGGCTTCATTCTCCAACGGCGGCTCCGTCCGCATGCCGTCTTCAATTGTCACGCCATCGACAAAGTCGCTTGCGATCCAAACAACGTCTCCATCGCGGCCAATCTCGTGAACGACGACGATGTTGGGATGTCGCAACTGCGTGGCGGCTCGAGCTTCTCGCAAGAAGTACTCGGTTTCATCCGCGGAAAGATCGCGGGGCGCGGCACTTTTACGGCAACGACGCGATCAAGGTGCGGATCACGTGCTTTCCACACAGTCCCGAAGGCCCCGGCGCCCACTCGTTCAAGCAACTGAAACCGACCAAGCTGCTTGGCGGTCTCGCCATCATCGATTGTGCTCACATCGCTGATCAGACTAAAGGTCGAATCGCACTGAGGGCAGTTCACGTATTTCAATGGATCATCGTCAACCACGTCGATTGCCTGAGAACAGCTCGGGCAACGTATCTGCAAAGCCAACTGCTCCTCGGCTTCGAAGAGAACACGAAACGCACATCGAGGACAGATTCCCCCCGGAGCATCGTCTGGAATTGCGTGCTGACAATCAGGGCAAACGTCTCAACCATGGTCTGTTTCCTGTTAGAAGATCGAACGATGTTCTTTGCAGGATTTCGGAGCGAGACTTACGGAGAGCTCTTGAGATCCTTTGCGCGGACCACGCAAGATGTTTCAGACCAAATAGTTACGGCACCCTCAACAACCGAACGTCAAATTATCCACCGATGAAATGGTGACAATAGGGGTGGCTGGGGGCGAGTCTTCGAGCCTCCAGTTGCATCACAAGCCTGAGGGCTCGAAGACTCGTCCTCAACTACCCGTATTCAGTGAAGAATCAGACTTTAAGGACCCACACGCCGCATCACCCAAGAGATTCAAACAGCCGCTGAATTTCCTCATCGACGTCGTCGGGTGATTCGACCGTGCGTAAGATCTCAAGCCGCATGAGTTCTGCAAAGCGTTTCCGCAATCGATGGACGGCAACATGCACCGCACCGAGCGAAAGAGACAATTGCTGAGCGATTTCAGGAATCGAAGCACCATCCGTTCCGCTTGGTCTGAGAAAAACTTTCAACGCGTTGAAGTGGCTCAACCTGCCGTCATTGCGCATCTCAACCTGTAGCCGATTCAGCACGCAGTCCATCCGAGTCAGCGCCCAGCTTCGCTCGAACGCTGCCTCAGGTGTTCGGTCATCAGAGGGCTCAAGTGAGAAGTGCGAATCGCCGGCTTCAACGTTGAGCTGAAAGAACTCTCGGTCACCTCCACGCTTCTGCGCGCGAGCCTTCTCCTATTCGTTGATCATGAAGTGACGAAACGCTGTGATCAGGTAAGCTCGAAACGGCCCACGTTCCAGCGTCGCATTGGCCAAGCCGTTACGTTCAAGCATTCGTGCGAAGAAGCTTTGTGTAAGATCCTGAGCCTCGTCAATCGAAGCAACTCGTCGGCGAGCATACGCATACAACGGATACCAGTAGTCACGGCACAACGCATCAAGAGCGCGGGCCGACATCGAATCCGACGCTTCCGACTTTCCTACCGCCGCCAGCACCATGCTCCATTCAGCCCTGCCAAAGCCATCGCGGTCATATTGTGAAAGATTCTGCGTCATGAATTCCGTTCGGCCGTCCATTTCTAACACCACACGTGGATTGGCATCGTTTAAGCCAAGATATCCTTAACGACTTCACCCTCAACATCGGTCAATCGAAAATCTCTCCCAGCATAGCGATACGTAAGCTCTTCGTGATTCAGACCAAGTTGGTGCAGAATCGTTGCGTGGAGGTCATGCATCGAGACCTTGTTCTCGGCAACGTAATAACCAAATTCATCAGTGGCTCCATGAGTGATTCCGCCTTTGATACCGCCGCCGGCCATCCAAAGTGAGAAGGCGTGAGGATGGTGGTCTCGGCCGTCTCGGCCTTGGGCGGCGGGGGTTCGACCGAACTCCGTCCCCCAGACAACTAGTGTTTCGTCGAGCAAACCGCGCTGCTTGAGGTCTCGCAGCAAGGCCGCGATTGGCTTGTCGATTTTCTTGGCATTGCTGGAATGATTCGCTCGTAATCTTCCGTGAGCGTCCCAATAGTTTCTGGGATAGCTGTGATTCACGTGAACAAAGCGGACACCCGCTTCCGACATTCGCCGCGCGGACAGACATTGGCGACCGAATTCGTCAGTCGGTTCCTTGTCGATGCCGTATAGTTCGAACGTCGACTTTGACTCGCGGGCCAAATCCGTGATCAGCGGCGCTTCCATTTGCATTCGGAACGTCAGTTCGTACGACAATATGCGCGCCGCCAATCGAGAATCATCGGAACGCGATTCTTGATGTTGTTTGTTCAACCGTTTTAACAGGTCGAGTTGCTTGCGCTGCAGGTCCGGATTCTTGCTGGCGAGATTGTCAAACGTCGCTTGCTTAAAACGACTATGACCATCACCGATGCGCGTGGCTTGGTACGAGGCTGGCAAGAACGCGGAGCCGTAATTCTGTGAACCGCCATGATAGTTGGATGGGCTAAGCGTCACGAAGCCGGGCAAGTCTTGATTCTCGCTGCCCAGGCCGTAGACGATCCAAGCTCCCATGCTTGGCCGGTGGAAGACACCGTCACCCGTATGCAATGCCAAGGCGGCCGGCCCATGAGATACTTGGTTGCCGTTTTCCATCGATCGAATCACAGCGATGTCGTCGACGCACGAGCCGATTTCCGGAAAGAGGTCACTGACGGGGATGCCGGATTCCCCATAGTTTCGAAATGTCCACGGTGATTTGAGCAAGTTACCTGTTACGGCGAATTCGAAGTCGGGCTTGGCAAATGGAACTGGCTTTCCATTCATTTCGGCCAACTTCGGTTTGGGGTCGAAGCTGTCGACGTGAGACACGCCACCGTGGATGAATAGGAAGATGACGCGTTTGGCTTTCGCCGGGAAGTGTGACCGCCGAACTTCAAGTGCCGATTTGTATTGAGCCGAGAGCTCCTGCGGCGAAGTGTTCTCAGCCACCGATTCTTGCTCAGCCAATCCAAGCAACGCAACGTGGCCAAAGCCGCATGCGGCGGCCTTTAGCAATTGTCGGCGATTCGAGTTCGATGGGACTCGTTGTCCGTCCGGGTTACTCAACATAAAGAAACTCGTTCAGGCAAAACAGAAGTTGGCAGTAACTTGTCCAAGTCGCAAGTTCCTTTTGTGGTCCTGCAGCTCCGTTCGCAGGACCACGCGAACGGAGTCGCGGGGCCACAGAACTTAGATTCGCGATATCTCTTATGAAAGCAAGGGCCGCCGACTCTTCGTCATCACTCGGCGAACGCCCAATCACGGCCATGTACGCAAAGTGCAAGCGTTCACGGTGATCGGTGCTGTGAGCAATAACACGACTCGCAAAGCCGCGGGCTTGTTCAATCACGAATGGGTTGTTCAGCATAAAAGCCGATTGTGTCGCAACCGTTGTTTCGTTGCGTTTCGCGACGACGTTGTTGGCATCGGCGACATCAAATAACGCCAGTACTTGCGGTTGCCCGTTTCGAACAACGGGCAAATAAATGCTGTGGCGCCGCGACTGAAAGCCTTTCCAGTCGCGACCGAGCTTCGAAGCCGACGAAACCCCGCGGTTCTGGTCGATGACATCGCCTGCCTTATAAAGTTCCATGACAAGCTCTCCACCGCGCATCCGCTCGTCAAGGTTGCCTCCAAGAAACAGCAGCGTATCGCGAAGTTGCTCGGCCTCTAAGCGGCGCCGCGACGATTTCCACAACAGCTTGTTCCCACCATCCAAATACATCGCAGCGATACTGCTCTTCGCATCAAGCGATTGTTGTCGGTACGTCTCCGACGTGACAATCAAGCGATGTACGTGCTTCAATGACCAGTCCGATTCGATAAGCTGCATCGCGAGCCAATCGAGCAACGATCGGTGTGAGGGATACTCACCACGCGTCCCGAAGTTATCGCTGGTTGCAACGAGGCCTTGCCCGAAGTGGCCTTGCCAAATTCGATTCACGATGACTCGGGCGGTCAACGGGTGATCGGGATGCATTATCCAATTGGCCAATGCCAAGCGTCCGCTGCCAGGTTCTTTGATCGGAGTGTGACCTTCACCGGCGATGATTTGTAGGAAGCGGCGCGGTGCGATCTGTCCCTGCCTTAGCTTGCTGCCACGAATGTGTACTCGCAGATGGCGAGACGTGCCCTCTTTGGGAGCCATCACCTTCAGGTTCGCTTGCCCATTGGACATTTTAAACTCAAGCCACATCGACGCATTACGAACCAGATCGGCGAACACTTCCGTGCTGCGAAAAATTCCCGCCATCGAGTAATAATCGACGGTCGGAATCGGATCGAATTTGTGGTCATGGCAACGGGCACAAGAGACCGTCAATCCCATCAGCGCCCGCGACGTAACATCCAACTGTTCGTCGGCGATGTCCAGTTTGACTTGCTCTTTGTCTGTCTCGGCAAGTGCCTTCGGGCCAACCATCAAGAAACCGGTTGCCACTGTTCGCTCGAATTTCTCTTCAGGCGTCGCACTTTCCATGAGATCGCCCGCAAGCTGCTCGCGTACAAAATCGTCATACGGTTTGTCGTGATTGAAAGCATCGACAACATAGTCTCGATATCGAAACGCGTATCGCATGACGAAGTTGCCATCGTTGGCGGTCGTGTCAGCGTAGCGAACTGCGTCGAGCCAAACTCGGCCCCAGCGGATCCCGAATTTCGGCGAAGCCAACAAACGATCAACCAACCGTTCATAGGCCAAGTCATCCGGTGAGTTGTCATCGAGAAACTCTTGGATCTCAGCCGGAGTTGGCGGCAAACCAGTGAGGTCATAGGTGAGCCGCCGAATCAACGTCGCACGATCAGCTTGCAGAGCTCGCTTAAGGGCCATTCTCCGTAATTTGAATGAAGTGAATTCGTCGATTTCGTTCCCTGGCTCTCTGCTAGCGATCGGCTGCTTTGTTGGCTTCGGTGGAAGTGAAGCATCAAGCGGTTGAAGAGCCCAATGCGACTTCTGCTTGTCGGTGAATTGGCGAGTCGCTTGTTCGAAATCGGCTTCGCTGAAGAATTCATACTTGTCCGCAAGATACGCTTCGATGCCTCGCCGCTGCTCATCGGCGATGGCGCGGTTGAAAACAATGACCTCGGCAAAGTCACCACTGATGCCTTGTTGCCAGGCGGCGGCTTTGCCGATGGACACTCCCATCGTGTCGGTGTGCGTGATGTTCGGCACGGTATCGGGACCGGTTTGCTCTTGGCCGAAGTGCTTCGAACTTGGGATGCCGTCAATGAAAACAGACGTGGTCTTCGCCATGGGGCCAGGTCGCTTGACGATGGTCAAGATTCGAGGCTGCAACATTAAGTTGCCCGAGCCCTTGCCAAGCTTCACGTCGTGATTCCAACCACCAGCGAAATCGATATCAAAACCGTCTCCAGTCTTTTGGAATTCAATGTAAGCCGCCAAGGCACGACCTGGGTTTGTCGTCGCTGCAGGATTTCCGATCGTTAGGACATTGCCGTAACTGACGGGATTCTTTTCTCGATTTAAATTCGCCACGACAAAGATCGTCACAGCCGCGTCGCCGTTGATGTCGACTTGATTACCAGGAGACGCGGCCAAACCATTGCCGTAACGAAAGCGAACAGCGGGTCTGCCGTTGACTTCACTGGCAGGAACCCAGGACGGCGCAGTACCAACGCCCGCTTTTCGAATACCTTTGGTTATCGCCAAGTCGCGACCGTGACCGCTTTGATCGGGCCAAATAGCAAGCGAAGTCTCACTTGGGAAGTTGACAGCGTCCGCCTTCAACCAAAGCTGTAACGATGACTTGAGCTGCTCAGCATTCGGTTTGATAAGTCGAGTGGGCTCGTCCACCGTCACCGCCTCCCCTCGATCATTGGGCCATCGTGCACCAGCAAGGATCCATTTCTCGAGGTCTTTGATCTGCGCCGCCGTGAGCTTGCCTTCTGGAGGCATCTTCAAGTCGCCGGTGTGACGGACGGCCTTGAGCAGCAAACTTCCCGCCAAATTATCGCGAGCAACAACGGGCCCCGACTCGCCACCTTTTCGAAAATTCGCAGCCGTGTCTAAGCGAAATCCGCCCTCTTGAGTTTCCTTGCCATGGCACTCCCAGCACTTCGCAGCCAGAAGCGGACGTACGCGACGCTCGAAGTGAGCAAAATCGTCTTGGGCCGACGAGACATTGCCCCAAACAAAAAGCAATAGAATGAATGAAATGGAACGTGACATTTGTTGAAGCACGCTTCACACTTGAGAAAGTAGCAACAGAGTCTTCTTGCCGCGCGTTGATCGGTTAATGGTCTACGATATCATTTGAGTTGGCGAGATTCGAGGTCTCTTCGCGGTCCAGGGAACCAGAAGGCTGAACGCAGCATGGCGATTGCAATTGAGGGTTTTTCGGTAGTTGTTTTGCGTGATCGGGCCGACGACGCCATTGACGGCGGCGTCGAGATCCTTTCCACAACAACTCCGAATGGAACCGCAATCATGGATGACGATCTTTGGCGGTGCTCATTTATGGTCATGGATGATGCGATGCGATTTATGGAAGAGCTGACGAGTGCTGGCCTGCAAGTTCAACGAGGTCCCGATCCCGACGCCGTTATCGTTAGCGAATTCGAAGAGACCGTCGAGCCGTACTGCGAATGGCTGAAGATCGCAAAGTGGGAACAAGGTGTCATTGCGTGGTTGGACGGTACCGATCCGAAGACATTGATCGCTCGCGAAGGCTGGTCGCCGAAGAGAGGTTCTGGACTTGTCTATCAGAAGAATCGGATGGAGAACCTTGAGTTCCTTCGCATTGACGGAAATGTTGAAGTCTATCGCGATAAGGAAACAGGCGAGGAACTCTACATCGGCCGCACAGAGTTAAGTCCCGAAGCTGTCTATCAAGTGGCGTCTCGAGTCATCATCGACAACATTATTTCTCCAGGGCATCCCCCGATCACAGGGCCTGTTGCCGACGAAGTCCATAAGGCGATCGGCGATCTTGAGAAGTTGGCCAGCGATCATTCGGGGTTTTGGCGAGTGCATTGGTGCATCGGTAAGGGACGGCAATCACTGGGGCAATTGGAAGAGGCCTATACCGCGTTCAAGGTGGCTTGGACGTTAGACCAAGAGAATGAGGCCATCCCGCGTGAGTTGGCGGGAGCTTGCTTAGAACTAGGGCGGGCTGAAGAAGCTGTGGAGATCGGAGAGAAGGCAGCGTCGCTCAAACCCGACAATGCAGAAACTCTGGGCAATTTAGCATGCGCGTATCTTGTCGCCGCACGTCATGACGAAGCCCAAAAAACAATCTCAGCGGCCCTGCAGTTGGCGCCCGATGATACGGTCAATCAGCATTTGCAGACGCTAATCCAGGATGTCGCGGCGGGGAGAATTCCCCAACCACATAAGCTCTCGGATTTGACTCGCCGGAAAAAGAAGACGCTCATGGATCGACTAAAGTTTTGGTAACAGGCCAAACCATAGGCAAGCGTGCCTCAACCACTACGTCACCTGTGATGAGGATGTACGCGCACCTTAAGCGTTGCCTCAACCGATTCGGTGTCATCCAAGGCTGCCCACACTTCGCCTGTTTGCCGAAGACGAATTAGCGATTGTGGTGACGAGCACCGAGAGTACCCGATCAATCAACCAGCGTTTGCGCAACCCAACCGGTGCGTACGCAACGTACGCAAAGTTGGGTGTCTGAAACGCAGCGACAAGCGATTGCCGCTTGGATAGTCGAAGCCCAGGAAAAGCTAACGCTGGCCAACATCGATGCAGTTTGGCCAAGACGAGTCCGCGTTGATTCCGCAAACTGTTGCCTGCCCAGTGAAACTATTTCGATCTTGCTGTCGTGATCTTTTCGATAGCGGCAGGTTGGACTAAACCGGCTTGACGCTTTCGGCGCGCGGTCCCTTGGGGCCATCACCGATCTCGAATTCGACGCGTTGCCCTTCTGAGAGATCTTCGTAGCGAGCATCAACTAGAGCGGAGCAATGAAAGAAAACGTCTTTACCACTGCCGTCGTCGATAAATCCAAATCCCTTTTCTGTTAGGCGTTTGATTGAGCCTTCAGCCATTTTGTCATTTCCTCGAAAGTGTTGGTGGAAGGCATGTAGCCTTCCGAATCGTGTAACGTGGCGTATCTCAACAACGCCTATGAGGAGCATACTGTTCGTGCAACATGTTGTCTATAATCAGGACCTTGATGAATCCACGAATTTGCTTACCTAGCATTTTTGGTTGTTTAGGAGATTTAGGTGGCAAGATCGCCCATTGAGCGATTTTGTCGCTCAGGATTGTCTTTATCGTGACTTTTTCATTGCTGCGATGTCGAGATCTTGATCACCGCGTAGACAAGCATTGACGGAATCCGAAAGCGAACACGGTCGTTCGATGATTGTTGAAATGACAACTTTGCGGTTGTCTTTCCGTCAGGAGTATGAAGCAGAACGGACTCGACTTTTGCTGATCGAGTCAAGTGAAAGTCAACAAGTATGTTGTCGACAGGCTTCGGTCGTTCCAACTCTGAACCGCGAAGTTTCTTGTTCTGAGATTCCTCTCGGTCATAGTTGACCAAATGCAAAATGACATGATTTGGTTGAGAGCAAGCGGTCGCTCGCACAGTCCATGGGCTGGTGATGTTCGTGGCTCCGTGTTTCTTTAATCGAACCACGATCTCATCTGCTGCGGAGGTTGGAGTGGAGCCGTTAATGGTTTCTGCGGGCGCGATCTTTGAATTGGCTCTCTGTTTTCCAGACTCCGTGATCGAGCCTGTATGGCGTTACCCAAGATTGGTGGAGAGTGAATTTCCTTATGTCATGATAGTCTGACAGGAGAGTAACTATGAGCAAGCGTCGAACTTTTTCTCGGG
>PBMZ01000130.1 GCA_002722955.1 Planctomycetaceae bacterium
GAATTCCCGAGAAAAAGTTCGACGCCTGCTCATAGTTCCTCTCCTGTCAGACTATCATGACATAAGGAGATTCACTGTCCACCAATCTTGGGTAAGGCCAACTAGACCGTAGATCACTCTCGGCAAAGTGGTTTGTTGTTGTCGCGAACACAAATGCTGACTTTGCAAAATTTGCTTGATCTGATATCACGCAAGCCTGTTTGAGTGCGCCGTTTGTTGTCACGGACGATGATGGGATTGCAGGTGAGCCAGGATCGAGTCATTGAAGGGCCGAAGCCTCTTTCTCTGCGCCGCAATTTCGTGTGGACCTTGGGAGCTAACATTGTCTACGCGGGGATGCAGTCCGCTTTGCTAATTGTTTTGGCCAAGCTCGGCACGGAAGCAATGGTCGGGCAATATGCTCTTGGTCTGACGTGGGCGGGCACGATCTTTTTGACCGCGAACATGAAGCTTCGCCAGCTCCAAGCCACGGATAGCACGCATGAGTTCCAGTTCGGGCACTACTTCGCATTTCGTTTGGTTTGCACATTCTTGGCGTTGAGCGCATGTGCTGCGGCGTGTCTCTACTTAAATCCGACGCATAGCCGACAAGCCCTTTTGATTCTCATGCTGGTGGCGGTTGCCAAGGCATTCGAGTCGTTGACTGACGTGCTTTATGGCTTACTTCAACAGGCCGAGCGATTCGATCGCATTGGCAAGTCCAAAGTGCTGCATGGGTTGGCCTCTTGCACGGCGTTTTCCTTGTTGTTGTTTCTCACAGGAAACGTTGCATGGTCGATGTTTGGGTTTATTGTGGCGAAGATTATTGTGATTGCTTGCTATGACTTGCCCAGTGGTCATTGGGTTCAAGGTGTACAGAATCAGACTTTGGCCAGCTTCAAGCCGCTTTGGGACTGCCCTCGGTTTCGCAAGCTCAGTTGGTTAGCAGTGCCACTGGGCGGCACTGCGTTGTTGGTGGCTCTAAATACGAACTTGCCGAGATTTTTTGTGGACGAGGAACTCGGCGAGGTAGCTCTTGGAGCGTTCGTTGCCATCGCCTCGATCATTACGGCGGCTGGCACGGTTTCAAGAGCGTTGAATCAAGCGGCCTCGCCTCGGTTGGCGAAATTGCACGGCGCAGGAAATGGCAAGGGGTTTCGCAAGCTGTTCGCAAAGCTCATGTTGCTGTACTCGGCAATTGGCGGTGTTGGAATTGTCGTGTGTGGGTTGCTCGCCGAGGAATTGCTGACGATCTTGTTTCGACCAGAATATGCACAGCACACGAGCGTCTTGAATTGGATCGCTGTGGCTACTTTGGTTTTGTATTATTCGGGGGCAATATCGACGGGCCTGATCGCCGTTCGTTGCATTCACTGGCAGTTGCCGATGTTGTCGATGACGTCGATTGTTTCCTTCGGGCTGTGTTGGGTCTTGCTTCCCATTCAAGGCATGATCGGAGCGGCGATTGCCTTGGCGCTGAGCCGTGTTCCTTTTGTTATCATTGGAAGTGTTATGCTTTGGCAAAAGACGCGCTCGATCGAGCAAACGAGTGACGCGACCGTACCTGAGGATCACGAAGGCAAACTGGCAGCATAGTGCTGATAATGGAAGAGGCTTGGAATGTCTAGATTACGAATGCTGGCGATTGTTGCACAACTTTTACTCACGTCGGCGGTGTTCGCGGAATCAGCTGAAGTCATCAAGTATCACAACTACACGAAGGCGATCGAGTTCAAAGACGGCTCAACCCGTGTCGTCCTCTGCCCACAAGCCGGCGGTCGTGTGATCGAGTACTCACGTAACGGCAAGAACGCGTTGTATTTTGCCGACGAAGAAAAGGCGTGGAAACCCGGCGCAAAAGTGCCGATGTCAGCCGGCCGATTCGATATCGGCCCAGAACAAATCATCCCTCGCCACCCACTTCTTTGGTCTGGCGAATGGAGTGGACAGATCACAGGAAAGCAATCCGCTCGACTAACCAGCAAACCGGACCCCGCGACCGGAGTGCAGTTGATTCGTGACTTCAAGTTAGACAAGGGATCGCGACTGACAATCACGCAGACGATCAAGAATGTCTCGAAGACACGCAAGCAATGGTGTTACTGGAGCCGCACGTTTGCCACGGGAAACGGCACTTGCATCATCCCGCTGTCCGATTCCTCGCGGTTTCCGAACAAGTACGTCATGTACGAGCCAAATGGTCTGATCAACATGCGACCGGTCGATCCCAAGATCAAGGTCAACGATGGCTATCTGCAAATCACAGGCGTGCCGCGGCAGCCGAAACTTGGCTTCGATTCCTACGTGGGGTGGATGGCCTACGTCACGCGAGACAACCTGTTGTTCGTGAAACGCTTCAAGACTGACACGAATGCCGTCTATAACGAAGTGGCCGGCCTGACGATTTCCGTGTGGTATCCAGAAGACCGCCGCGTCGAACTCGAGCCAATAGGACCTCGTCAACAATTGGAGCCAGGCGAGCAATCGTCGTTCAGCGTCGAGTGGTGGCTAACGGACTTCGACTATCAAGAAGGCGCTGTGAACACGAACGACTTACAAAAGGTGACCAAAGGCCTATTCGGCGTGTCGCGTTGACGGTGGGAGTCACTCTGCCTTCAAGTGCTTGTCCAAGAACTCATAAGCCACCTTGCGAGCATCTTCGGGAAAGTCGTGGGCCGAGTCGGGGTAATTCGCTTGCAACGCATCCTCGGCATCGTAGAGCTTATAAATCGGCATAGCTGATTTGATGACGTCGCGTACGCCGGAGACCTCGAAGTTGCTGTCTCTCACCGGAGCACTGGCCAAGAATGGTCGAGGTGCGAAGGATGCGATGATCTCTGTAAAGTCGAACGGAACTTGATCAGGATCATTCTTGTGCTTGGAATTGATCAAGGGCATGTATCGAGAGCTGGTCCATCCCTTTAACCGCCCGCCATAGTACTTGTGGAAACGTGTGAAGCCGCAGTTGGACACCATTGCTTTAATCCGAGGTTCGAAAGCGGCCGTGAAGATCGTATTGTGACCTCCCAGCGAGTGACCGATGCAACCGATCCGATCCGCTTTCACTTCGGGCAGAGATTGCAACAGGTCAACGGCGCGGATGTTGTCATAGATGGCTCGCATCGTACCGCTGATGTAGTCGTCGGCTTCGAAGTCAACGTTATAGTCGCCGAAGGATGGATAATCTGGTGCCAACGTCACGTAACCTCGGCGAGCAAGATGCAGGGCGTAGTGAAGATTTGGCCGACCGCCGATACCTGCAGGCTCGCCCTTGCCAATCCGTGTTGTTTGGTGGAGACACAACACGGCGGGAACCTTGCTCTTAGCCGTTGACGCTTTGGGTAGAAACAGATAGGCCGACACAGTTTCCTTTGGCGAGATTGTGTGATAGGAGATCTTTTTTCGAGTGAAGCTTTCGATCCGGACTTCTTCTAATGTCGTAACCTTCAGTTCGACTGGCTTTGCAGGCTCCGGAACTTTGCCCATCACAGTCTGCATGTGGGCCAAGATATGGTTATCTCGACGAATCCAGTCTTGCTTGTTGCGGATGGGGTGTTTCTTCCCATCGCTGTCTAGGTAGTAGGACAAGTCCTGGTGTTCAGAGTAAGTTGGAAGCCCGTCGTCGGCCGCAGACTTGCTGACCATGAAAGTAGTAATGACCAAGACGATCGCGGTTACGAGAATTGAGGAGATGCGCGAAAGACCAGATGTGCTAGCAGTGTCTGGTGTGTTGGGGCTATAATCGAGGATCATTCCAATGCTCCTTCCAATCAATGGAATCACAATGCGTTCAGTTATTCTTAGCGCTGTTTTGATCTCGCTATCATCTGTTGCTCTGGCGGATGATTCAACGGTGGCTCACTATCGTTTCGAGTCCCAAAAGCAATCCGAACAAATTGAACTGACCAATGTTAAGCATCAATCATTGTCTGCAGGCAAGCTTGTGTCACCCGAGCCATTGGATAACGTGGGCAGTGCAGCCTTCGATGGCAAGACTGCGATCGCTTACACCAAGCTTTTAAGTAATCACAAAGGACTGCGACACAATTTTACGTGGGAAGGCTTTTTTCTGTCGTCGGCTAGCAATCAGATGGAAACCGACGGCGCAATCAACGATCGCTTCATCACTCAATTCATCGACGAACTGGGCGGTAGCACTCGGCTGACGGTCGGCCTCACAACATTCAAGGCAGGTGGCCCGCAGTATTTGTGCATTGCCTTTGGCGGCAGTGCCAATCGCCACAATGGCAAAAAGATCAAAGTCATTCCCGACGTTTGGCATCACTTCGCGGTTGTGCATGAAGGCACTGGAAACTCCGGAACAATCACGTGGTACTTGGACTACGAGCTTGCCGGTCAGATTAGGCTCGAGGGAAAGATTGAGCGCACGACGCTGAATGAACCAGGAACGTATCCGGTCACCATCGGAGCGCGCCGTCTTCACAACAAAGTCTTGAACCGCGGCTTCGAGGGAAGCTTGGACGAGGTTCGGTTGTCCAGCCGCCCACTGAAACCGGAAGAGTTCCTGCGAATCAAAGAATACTCGTTCGAGCGAAACGTTGATGTCGCTGTGTTCGAAGACGTGCCGAAGTCATTCGCGTGGAACTTTGACAAGCTGCAGGCTACAGAGATGCTGTCCCACGAATTCGTCGGCTTTGTCCCGATGCCTCAAGCGTATTCACCGCGAGGCTATCGAATCGGGCGCGGCCGGCATGCTGCTCGGATTGTGCATGACATCCAATTGCCCGCCGGTGACTACGATCTGCTAATGCGCGCAACGGCCGATACAATTTTGACTGCTGACGGCAAGAGACTGATTGACGCGCGTGTTGGCACGAATAATCCTTTGGGCGATTTAACGTTGGCACAACGTGATTACCGTGCAACATGGAAGTCAACGGGAGCTGCAACGCCGTTTGAGCTTTCAGCGGTCTTCGATAAGAACACGCACCCCGACGTCATCGTCTGTTACGCACCAGCTGGCACGGACAAGTGGCAATTTCTCGGCGCGGCCGCAGAAGACGCACCGGCAGCAAGTAAACCTGCGTGGGCCGTTTACCGTGGTCGCATGGCACGCTTTTTCCGAACGATCGAGCAGGATCGCAAAGTCGCGTCGGTCGCTCGCGGCGATGAACGTTGGAAACGGCACCACGAGGAAGCCGCAAACATTGCGGCTCAGTGGGGAACACCGTTACCCTCGTCATTGAAGGGGGCCTCGAAAGACATCAATCCGATCGATGCGATTCTCGGAGCTTCCTTTGCCAAAGACAAGGTGACGCCAGCAAACCTTGTCAACGACATCGACTTCTTACGACGAATCACCGTTGATGTCACTGGCCGAATTCCGACGCTGAAAGAGATTCAAGAGTTCAACAAGTTCGATCCCAAGTCTCGTCGAGAACAATGGATCGATCGGCTGCTGAAATCGGACGAGTGGGCTGATAGCTGGGTTGGTTATTGGCAAGACGTACTCGCCGAGAACCCGACGATCTTGAAGCCAGACCTAAATCAAACCGGTCCGTTTCGTAAGTGGATCTATGAGTCCATCCGCCGCAATATTGGAATGGATCGGTTCGCTACCGAGCTGATTTTGATGGAGGGCGACGACAGCCAAGGTGGCACAGCTGGGTTTGCAAAGGCTGCTGACAACGACTCGCCCATGGCGATGAAAGCCCACATTATTATGCAGGCGTTCTTGGCGGCGGACATGAAATGTGCGCGTTGCCATGATTCGCCCGTTTCGCCATTTGTTCAAAGCGATCTGTTCTCGCTGGCAGCATTGTTGAATGAAAAGTCATTGGCGATTCCTGCAACCAGCGTGATTCCTCAGTTGCCGGATGGTCGCAAGCCGGGAGTTACCGCATCGCTGAAGCCTGGCGATCGAATTACTCCAAAGTGGACACTGAATCATATTCAGAAGGTCGAGGTTTCCGGCTCGTTCCGTCGACCTCGATCTCAAGTCGCCGCCATCGTCACGTCACCAGCGAACTCGCGGTTTAGCGGTGTTATGGTCAATCGAATCTGGCGACGGTTCATGGGAGTTGGCATGGTCGAGCCCGTCGATGATTGGAGCGATTCGCGCGAGCCGGCAAATGCAGATTTGTTGCGATTCTTGAGCTGGTCGTTTGTAAAGAGCGGCTACGATTTGAAGGCCGTCTCACGAATGATCTTTAACTCGAACGCCTACCAGCGTCAGGTTGTCGATCAGCCTGGAAAAGACACCCCGTTGTTTGCCTCACAGACACGTCGTCGAATGTCAGCGGAACAGGTAATCGATTCGCTACACGTTGTTGTGGAAAAGCAATTCGAGGGTGAAGAGTTAACCTTCGACCCTAATGGAACGCGCGGCTTCATAAATCTCGGCATTCCCACTAGGGCCTGGCATTTGACATCGATGTCGAACGAACGTGACAGACCTGCGTTGGCGATGCCAGTGAATCAATCGTTGGTCGACGTACTCGTAACCTTTGGTTGGCGAGAAACTCGGCCATCGCCACAGACCGATCGCGACCAATCAATCACACCACTTCAGCCACTGATGATCGCCAACGGTCTTCTTTCGCAGAGACTAATTCGCCTGACAGACGATAGCGAGTTGACAGAAATCTGTCTGAAAGACATCGCAGTCGACGAACTGGTCGGGCAACTTTTCTTGCGGGTACTGTCCCGCGAACCCGATGCGGAAGAGCGAGCCATCTTCGTCGAGCTCATCGGTCCAGATTACGAGCATCGACGAACAGGCAAGCCCAAACCCAAAGTCGTAAAACGACGCCGCGCCTATGTCGACTGGGACAAGCACCTGAAAGCTGAAGCCAGTGCCGAGATTTTAGCCGCCGAAAAGCTAGTTCGCGCCGGCGAACCACCAACCGTGCGTCTAACCCAAGACTTCCGCGAGCGAGTCGAAGACGCCTTATGGAGCCTGATGAATTCGCCCGAGTTCTTGTTCATGCCTTAATCAAGGTCGCTATTTGCAAGCTTAAGCGGCTCGCTTCTGTTGCGACTGGTGCGCGGCAACTTCGTCCAAGCGGTGTTGTTCTTTTCGTTGTGCGTCCGCTTCGAATTCCTTGCGGTGCTTTTCTTCAAGCTTCTCGAACGTTTTGACTGCACGTTCGGCTTCGACCAGTTGACTCTTCAATTCCGAAACCGATTGATTGACTCGAACGATCTCTTGGTGAATATCCGCGATGCTCTTCGTTGTCTCCGCGATGACTTGTCGGTGATGCAACAACGCAGTCAATTCCATAACCCCCGGCTTGGTGGCTTCTGCCAATTGGCGAAGGTGCTTCGACTTTACTTCTTCCGAGTCTTGGAGATTGCGATTAAGATGGAGCAGTTGCTCGTTCGCCCGCCAAAGTTCTAACGCGATCTGGTCGCGCTCCGTGCGTTTTTGGTCCAAGACAGTTTGGAATCGAAAGCGAAACATACCGCGTCCAATGCTTTGCGAGTACTTTTCGTTCCAGGGTTGCGTGAAGGGGCGGGAGCTTAGTGAAAACGGTCATTTGAAGCTAGCTATGTTCATTCATCGGTCAACGTCGCTCCTCATCGTCATTTTGGCTGCGCAGCAAGTGCACGCGCTTTCGAAGACTGCGTTGACTGAAGTCGTCGTCCATTCCTCCGTTACACAGCACTGCGTTCGCTGTCACGGTTGACCGAAGCACGCGGCGTCTACATGAGAGTCGGTCTACTGAACGGACCGAAGCGAGTGCAACCGCGGGAGATAACTCAGCCAGAGCGAGTCTTAAGGGTTGGCATTCCGGATTTCTTCACGTTTGAAAAGGCGATGAAGGCGGCGGCTTCGAAGGGCGATCATGCGGAATCGCTTCGCATTGCGGCTCGCCGACGAAGTGAAGGTTGGACTGGCAGTAGGCGTCCAGGCAAGGGGTTACTCGATCGATCGCATCTTCGCAAGTTGTATGTTGATTGGATCGAAATCGAAGGTCCGCTCTATGAGCAATGGCCGCCCAAGACCCAAAAAACCCTGTTCTTTAAGGCACCGTCAACACCGAAAGACATCGCTTATGTAAAAGAGATGTTCGCACAGTTTCTCCCCAAAGCGTTTCGGCGTCCTGTTCGCGACGGCGAGATCGAAGGTATCGCACGTCTGATTGAGAAGGAACTCGCTCGTGGAACGAGCTTCGAAGACGCCGTCCGTTTGGGAGTGACTTATACGTTGACGTCACCATCATTTCTTTAGCTCGCCGAGCCAGACACTGGTGTTGGTGAGAGTGCAGCTTCAGTGCGTGCTCTTTCCGATTACGAACTCGCCTCGCGCCTGTCGTATTTCATCTGGTCAAGCATGCCAGACGATCGACTGTTTGCGTTGGCGACATCTGGTCGGCTGAGCGACCCCGCAGTCCTCAGCAGCGAGGTGGATCGCATGATTGACGATTCCAAGTCGCTGGCACTGGTCGATCGCTTTGCAGTGCAATGGATTAAGATCGACGAGTTTCTTGAGTTTTTTCCTGACAACAAGATCTACGCCCGGTTTTATCGCGAGCAAGATCCCAAGCTGCGTGAATAAATGGTCCGCGAGACCTTGACCTTTTTCGAGGAAGTTCTGCGTCGCGATCTGAGTGTAACGAACTTCATCGATTCGGATTTCGTGATGGTGAATGAACCACTGGCCAACTTCTATGGAATCGAAATGCCGAGAGTCGACGGAAGGTTGGACAAGTTTGATTTTCGTCGAGTTCCCTTGCCGGAAGATTCGCCACGCGGTGGGTTATTTGGTCAGGCTGGAGTGCACATGCGCGGCTCGGACGGAATTCGCACGAAGCCGGTCAATCGTGGCGTTTACGTTCGCGAAGTGTTGTTCAACGATCCGCCGCCAGCAAACGCTGGCGAAGTGGAACCGAACATTGAAGGTGAGCGACTTACAGTGCGCGAGCGGTTGATTCAGCACCAGAAGATCGAAGCTTGTGCAAGTTGCCATTGCGGCATTGATGCTTATGGGCTTGCTCCTGAGAACTTCAACGTGACCGGAGCTTGGCGGCTTCGACAGAACGGTGAAAACTTCCGTGGCGACAAGACACCGCTAATCGATGCCAGTGGTCAGTTGCCGAACGGCAAGTCATTCGCAAGCGTCGCGGAGTTCAAGCAGCGGCTCTTGGGACAGAAGGGGCGTTTTCACAGAGCGTTGGTCGAGAAGTTGTTCCTATACGCACTCGGCCGCCCCACAACTCCCAACGATCGTGGAGCAATCAAGGAAGTGGCAGCGCGACTTGCAAAGGGTAAGGACACGTTGCGGGAAGCTATCAAAGGATTGGTGGCGACGAAGGAATTCCGAACGAAGTAGAGGTGTGACATGCAAAAGCAACCGAAGATTTATCGTCGCACAATGCTACGCGGCAGCGGCGCACTACTCGCGCTGCCGTACTTGGAAGCGATGATGCCAGCGTCGACGCTGGCTCTTCCGCAGCCTCAGCTGACACCACGAATGGGCATCTTCTATTTGGGTATGGGAATGAACGTGCGGCAGTTCTTTCCCAACGACTTTGGTCCCAACTTCACGACGACGCGCATTCTGAAACCACTTGAGGAACACCGTGGCGACTTTGCCGTTCTGTCTGGCACATACTTGACGGACGGCGGCGGGCACAAGGGCACTTATTGCTTTACGACTGGAATCGAGCGAGAGAAGAAGCAAGCGATATCGTTTGACCAGATCGTTGCTGATGCCATTGGGAAAGACACCCGTTTTCCGTCGCTCCAAATGTCCATCGAACGAGGCACAGGCTTCAGCGGGGCAGACCTTGCTATCTTGGCCTGGAATCGGCAAGGCGTGCCGTTGCCGGCACAGAATGACCCGACAGTGTTGTTCGATCGGCTGTTTCGTCCGCCGACCGCAGAGCAGAAATTGCGGCAGTCGACGGATTTTCGGCAGCGGAAGAGTGTGTTGGATCTCGTTCGTGAGGACGCGGCGCGTTTGAACAAGAAGCTTGGCAAGACCGACCAGCAGCAACTAGACCAGTACTTCAATTCCGTCCGCGAATTGGAAAGAGAACTGGAACGCCAGGTTCAATGGTCCTCGAAATCGAAGCCGAATCCTGAATTGGAAGGCATCGGGGATTACGCGACTCCCACGGAAACGTTTGGGAGTGGCGCTCGGACAAATTTCACCCGCGGTATTACGCTGAGCTAACGGGCGGTATTGCCATGAGCAGGGATCCAGAACTGTTGCCGATCGTCACGGATTCCAAAGGGCCCATAACGACAATTCATCACAAGTATGGAGACTGGCGCTCCGTCCGAGGTGGCGCTTGGTGCACAGGCCCATTGACGAGCCGCTCGGCAGAGAGAAGCTTCGCTGAGTCATCCGATGCTTCCGTCTACACAGGTTTTCGCGTGCTTCTCGAAGTTGAATAGACTTCTGGCGATCCACCCGATTGTGGTCCGGCGACTCCGTTTGCAGGCATCATTGCAAGTTTTGAGGTTGCGCCTTTTCTGTCTTCTTGCAGATAATTGCCCCACGAATTCAGGACGACCACGAATTTTTCTGACAAATTCGTGGTCGTCCTGAATTCGTGGGGCAATAGAAAATCAATTGCTCAAGAGCTGTGAGTTGCCAAAAGCGCGATATCAAAATTCGAAGCCCGTTCGCAAATCCCGCGAGCGGAGTCGCGGGGCCACGGGAAATCCTAATCCATCGCTCGGTAAGTTGGCTCTGATGAGATCAGTTGGTATACTTCGCGCATGGAGAACGCACGTGTAGAGGCGTCTCAGGGAAGTCATGACGCTAATCATCGTGACAGGAGCGAGGAAGCTCGGCCAGGATTGGGAAGTGCCGCAAAATTGCCAGCGGCACCGCTAGCGATCGCCTTCGCTTTTGGCATCGTGACCGACCGCGTTCTGCATATAACGTGGTCTTTGGAACTGGTGTTGGCTTTTGTCTTCGTCGCTTCCTTTGTTTGGGGAAAGACAGCGGGACGTCGGCGTTTGAGTTCTGTTGCTCTGCTTCTTTCGACTTTGTGCTTCGGAGCGGCCTGGCATCACTACAACTGGTTTGTTGTCCCGAGTGATGATCTTTCCACTTACGCCACATCGATGCGGCGACCAGTTAAGCTTCACGGGACCATTGCTTCTCACCCGTACGTAGTGCATGCACGGGATGTTGCGGTTTGGGATGAATCAGATCGGACAATCTGTGAGATCCGCTGCGAATCGATCTTGCTCGACGATCAGCGTGTGACCGTGTCTGGGAAGGCACGGCTGAGCGTTTCTACTGGTGACCTTGATGTCACAGTGGGTGATCGCGTTGCGTTGCATGGGTTGTTCGCCTTGCCGAACGAGGCAAAGAATGCTGGTGATTTCGATTTTCGCCAACACCTGCGAGAGCGTGGCATCCGAACCGTGGTGGTTGTGCAACACGCATCTGCCATCCGTGTTAGTCAGCGGAGTGGCGTCAATTGGTGGCTGGCGCGACTGCGCGGCCGGCTCCGGAATCGCTGCGAGGAGTTGTTTCGAGATCACCTGAGTCATCAAAACCAAGCTATCGCGCAGGCTTTGATTCTGGGAAAACGAACAGACATCCCGCGAGAAGTTCGCGCGACGTTTGCCGAAAGCGGAACGATGCACCTCTTGGCGATATCGGGCCTGCATGTGGGCATCTTGGCTGGCTTCGTGTGGACGCTTTGTCGACTCGCGCGTCTTCCAAGCAAGTGGATGGCAGTGGTGATGTTGGCAGCAGTGCTTTCTTACGCTTTCGTTACAGACGCGCGGCCTCCAGTTATTCGAGCGGCGATTCTGATTAGTATTGTCGTGTTCGCGATTCCGACATTTCGCCGAGCTGTTGCGCTAAACTCACTATCAGTTGCGGTGATCATCGTATTGTTACGCAACCCAACTGATCTGTTCGATGTGGGAGCTCAACTTTCGTTCCTGGCTGTTGTTGCAATTCTTTGGGCAAGCTTCCTGCTGGCAAGACTTTCAGAAAGGCGAAGGCAATCTGCGAAGGCAGGGACGATTGTTGGTCGGAAGCCGTGGGTACGCAAATTGATTGGTCTGGGGAAGAATCTCACCGCGGCCTACTTCATTAGTGCCTGCATTTGGTTGATGACGATGCCCTTGATTGCCTACCAATTCAATCTGATTGCACCGATCGGTTTGTTGATCAATGTGTTGTTGATCCCAATCGTCATGTTGGTTTTGTGGTTTGGATTCTTGTTCTTGCTTGCTGGAATCATTGTGCCACCGTTGGCGTCCGTGTGCGGGTATTGCTTTGACACGCTTCTGGGTTTCTTACTTTCTGTTGTCGGATTCGCGTCGAGCATTGGTGTTGGTCACTTCTACGTGTCGGCTCCTTCTGAGTGGAGCTTGTTGGTGGGTTATGGTCTTTTGGCGGTGGCGATGTGTGTTGGCTCGCTAGCGAAGACTTGGGATTCAACCGACGAACATAAGGTCGAGTCAGCTAGTCGACTCGCAGCGCTGCGGATTTGGTTGACGCGCTATTGGGTCAAAATTCCATGGGTGGCCGTCTGTGTTTTGGCCTTGTTTGGTTGTTCTCTGCTGCTTCGAACGCCGCTGCCGCAGGGATTCAAATGTGCGTTCTTGTCGGTTGGGCATGGCTGCGCGATTCTACTCGAGACACCTGACGGCAAATGTTATCTCTACGATGCTGGCATGATCAGCGACAGTCATCGTGCTCAAGATGTTGTGCAGAAAGCACTGTGGCGAAAAGGGATCTCGCAGCTTGATGCCATTATCGTGTCCCATGCTGACGCCGATCACTTTAACGCGGTGCCAGGACTTTTGAGAAACGTTGCCGTGGATCGGCTCATTGTTTCTCAGCCGTTTCTGGACTCGCGACAATCGGGCGTTGCCGAAGTGTTAGACGCCGCTGTCGCCAATCGAGTCACGACAGAGATTGTCACAGCCGGCGACTCAATCGATCGAGGTGGTTTGGTTGCGATCAAGGTACTGCATCCCGGGCAGTCGTGGTCTGATTTCGACAACGCCAACAGCATCGTGCTCATGATCGAATACGCCGGCCGCCGATTTTTGCTCACTGGCGATTTAGAGCAAGATGGCACAGACAGCATCGTTCGGAGACGGCCTGTTGCGATTGACGTCATGCTGGCGCCGCATCATGGCAGTCCATCTGCTAGTCGAGCTGACTTCGTGCAGTGGGCTCAACCCAATTGGGTCGTCATCAGTGGTAGACGACGAGGTGTTGAGCAGCGGCTAAGCGAACTCTACAGTAAGGACACCGAGTTCCTATCGACTAGCGAGTCCGGCGCAGTTTGCTTCGAGGTGTTCGCGGACGGCACCTTGACCTGCGAGTCGTTTTTATCGGGAATCGTCAGTGTCGAGTCCCGGATGACTCCACCTACATTGTCTGCTCAGTGAGGATTGAGGTCGGGTAGCTGTACTGGTGGCTTCTAGCCGCCAACCGAACGGCCTCATGGTTGGCAGCTGGAAGCCACCACTGCTTGATGCTTGGGACAAATCCACTTGATCTGGCAGAAATACTGCACGCAGTCTCCGTCTCCGGTCGAAAATAGGAATAGTCGATCAAAGCGGCAGAGTTTGCCTAGGCGGTAGGTCTTGCCAACTTCGTCTTGACCAAGCAGCCGTGATTCGACACATTTCGCGTCCCTCCAAATGCTCCCGCCTTGAATCTCTCAGCTTTCAACAGGATTGGGTCATGTCTCACATCAAATGGATTGCCGTAAGCGGATTTCTTGTCGCTGTCGTTTCAACTGGATGTCAAACGAATACACGTAAGGAAAACGGTGCATTGATTGGTAGCGGCTTGGGTGCTGCTGCGGGCGCGATCATCGGAAATCAAGTGGGTGAACGCGACAAAGGTGCGTTGATCGGCGGAGCCATCGGTGCGGTGACGGGTGGCATTGCCGGAGATGCCGCTGATAAAGAAGAGCAACGTCAGAACGCGGTCACTTACGCTCAGCATCAGGAAGCGATGCGGCGAGCGGACCAGCGGGCGATGACAAACGAAGACGTGCTCAAGATGGCCAGTCAAGGCATCAAAGAGGGGATCATCTTGGACACGATTCGCGATCGAGGCGGTCGCTTCGATCTCTCACCTGATTCGGTGACGGCGCTCGCAACGCGAGGTGTTAGTCAGGATGTCATTCGTGAGATGCGGCAGAACAACATCAATGCGTACTAGAAGTCGACAATTGTCGTAAATGGCGTCACGGGGCAAGTTTAACTTGCCCCGTTTTTTATTTCTCGTTAACTCATCCGGTAGCAATAGCCGGAATTGTGACGTCTAACGTGGCCCTGCATTGCGTTAGCGGTTCTGCTATATTGTAGCGATGAGCCAGTTCATCAATCATACCGCAACGCGCCGCTCGTTTATTCGTGCTGGCAGTACGGTACTTGCAATCCCATTCCTAGAAACCTTGGCTTCTGGAAAAGACGCGAAGGCAAAACCGCCCAAACGTGTTGTTTTTCTGGGTGGTGGCTTCGGATTCACGAAGGATACGTTTTACCCGGAGAAAGCTGGGCGCTTTTCCGATGTCGGGTTGACTGAAGGGCTGCAGCCGCTGAAACGTCACCAAGATGACATCACCATGGTGGCGAACCTTACGAATCATGGGGCAACGAATCCGCATGGTGGCAGCGTTTCGTATCTTACCGGGGCCAACGTTGCTGGAACTCCTGGCAAGCGATTTCATAACTCGATTTCGTGCGATCAGATTCTGGCTCGGCACCTCGGCCAGGACACACGTTTCTCGTCACTCACGCTCTCGGCGAATGAAGTTGATGGCGGACAGAATTCCGGGCACGGCGGCGGCCTTTCCTTGGCCTGGGATGATTTTTGGGAATCCGATTCCGGGTCTTAACAGGCCGCTCGATCTGTTTTACACGCTATTTGCGAATCCGAATGATTCACGAGCAGAACTCGATGCGCGGTTGAAGAAACGCCAAAGCATAGTTGACCTGGTTCGTATCAACGGCAAATCCATGAATCGGACGCTGAGCAAAGGCGACCGCGAGAAGCTGGACGAGTACTTCACAGGTGTGCGACAGATCGAAAAGGGACTCGAGCGACAAGCCAAATGGGCGGACGTGCCTAAACCTAAGGCTCCCTTTGATGCTCCCAGTGCAGGTTTGAAGGGTGAAGATGCGATTCGTCTGATGTACGACATGATCATTATCTCGCTGCAGACCGATGCGACTCGAGTGGTCACGTATCGCCAGCCGGTTTGTTCGTTGTTGGAAGGAATGGGCATTACGCTGAAAGCGCACTCATTGAGCCATTACGGATTCTCGCAACCGCGAATTCAGGCGTCGCGCGAACGCGATAAGAAGTGTACGGCGTTGTTCGCTCATTTCTTGGATCGACTAAAAGAGGCCAAGGACTCGGACGGCAGCCGTCTATTTGATAACTGCATCGTGAGCTACGGAACCAATCTGCGTTCGGGGCACGAATTGAAAAACCTGCCGGCGATCTTGTCGGGCGGAGGTGCGAAGGACATCCAGCACGGACGTCACATTATCTTGCCCGAAGAAGATACGCCGCTGGCGAACTATTGGCTGACGGGTATGCAGCAGGCAGGGTTGGAGCTCAACAGGTTCAGTCATAGCACCGGAATTCTCCCAGTATTGCTTCAGGCGTAACAAGAGTTAGGCCGGATCAAGCCAGCGCCGCTCCAGCATTCAGATCATCATCTATGAGACAATGTGCCGGAACTGCGTCGCTTCGCTCCTTAGTCCGGCCTACGCAGCAATGAAAACATTCATCTTCACGATCACTGTCGTGTTCTTGAGCGTTGGTCAGTTGTCTGCGCAGTCTGCGTTACCGCAGGCTCGCGCCAAATTAGAGCCGTTTTTGAAGACGTATTGTGTTGGTTGCCATGGTCCGAAGAAGCAGGAAGGCCAAGTCCGCTTCGACAAGGTTGCTTGGAACATTACCAACAACGATATAGCCCAGCGTTGGCAAGATGTGCTGGATCAATTGAATGGCGGCGACATGCCACCAGAAGACTCTAAGCAACCGTCGACCGCAGAGCTGGCTGCCGCGTTAGATGTGCTGACAGGAGCCGCCCTCGAAGCCCGCCGACGTCTGACGGATCACGGTGGTGAGATCAAAATGCGGCGCCTCAACAAACGCGAGTACTCGAATACGATTCGTGATTTGTTTGGTTTTGAGGTCTCGCCAGATGACATACCTGAAGACGGCGAGATTGCGACGTTCGACACGGTTGGTTCCGAGCAACTCTTCACGTCGTCTCATTTCGAGAAATACTTGGAACTCGGAAAGAAGGTGGCTTTCGAGTCGTTTCGCTTCAACCTTAGCCCTCGACGAGATGTGCGAAAGGAACGCACTGAGCCGGAGAGACGCGTCACCAAACGGATGCGTGAGAAGCTTGCCGATTTGGATCGCAAGATGGCGATGAAGAAGGCCGGGCGACTTGGAAAGAGATGGGCTTCAAGGACGAAGGCGAGATGGAGATCATCTTTCGCCAATGGGACGCTAGAGCCGAAGTGCCTCGGCGTTATCTGAAGTATCCATTGGTCGATTCGGGCGTTTACATCTGCGATGTTGCCAAGTGGGCGTCAGCCGCGATGCACATCGATATTCGTGGCGATTACATCATTCGACTTCACGGCGGCGTCCAGGGTGAGGTCGACGACATACGTCGCATCGTTCGGATTTGGAATCGGCATCGCATTCGAGGAACACTTAAAGTTGCTGGAACGCCAGGCAATCCACAGACTGTCCAGATGCGGGCGCGACAACCGATGGGGCGATCTCATCTGAGCGCGAACGTTCGAGAAAACGTGCCAGAGAACACGATCAATTCGATGCGTGGTTACTTGAACAAGCTCCAAGGACCGGCGGAACGAACTGATCCAAGAGCCGCAGTGTGGGTTGACTGGATCGAATTCGAAGGACCGTTTTACCCCAAGGATCGTCCAAAGTGGGAAGACATCCTCTTTCCTGGCAAACCGACTGGCAAAGGCAGTCCCTACATCTGGGACGAAAGCAAAATTCGTGAGTTGATCGAGGAGTTCGCCTTCGAAGCCTTTCGGCGCCGTCAACCGGAAACCGAATACATCGATGCTTTGCACTCTTTGTATCAAAAGAATCGGACTGCCGGTCAAAACCAACGAGACGCGATGGTTGAAGTTATGGGTGTCGTTCTGGCTTCACCCGGATTCTTGTTCATTCACGAGCCCATACCAGCAACAGGCCAAGGGGCAACAAGTTCCCGACTCACGAAGCGTGAGTTGGCAATTCGACTATCGTATTTCCTTTGGAGCAGCCCACCCGATAACGAACTCTACGCCGCTGATCTTTCTGACGCGGGCACATTGAGTCAGCAAATCGGCCGCATGCTTGCCGATCCGAAGGCGATCGCGTTTCGCGACGGCTTCATCAGTCAATGGGCCGAGTTCGATCGCTACGATGCGATCACCGTCGACAACTGTCAGCACATTCGATTCAACGAAGGCGTTCAACAAGACGCCAAACAGGAAGTGCGTGAGTTCTTTGGTGAGTTGATTAACGAGAACTTGCCAGCCTCGAATCTAATCGACTCGTACTTTGTCATGGTCAACTCAGCCCTGGCAACGCATTACGGCATCGACCTTCCCAATCCGAAAAACGCGGATTTCCAGAAGGTCACACTTCCACCGGATTCGCCGCGTGGTGGCATGATGACTCAGGCGGCTTTCCTTGTGACCGGATCAAATGGTGAGCGTTCCTCCCCCGTCATTCGTGGCGCGCTGGTCATGGAGAAGCTGCTGCACAACAAGCCAGCACCGCCACCACCGAACGTTCCGGAACTTGGTGCCGCTTCAAAAGAGCCGAAGACAAATCGAGAGATGGTTGAGTTACACCAGCGGCAGGCTGTTTGTGCGTCTTGCCACAAGAAGATGGACGTAATCGGCTTTGGCTTGGAAAATTTCGACACCATCGGTCGCTGGCGTGATACCGAAAAGGTGGGCCGCAAACAAATTCCCATCGAGCTTGGTGGTACTTTGCCCGATGGTTTGGCCTTTAAGGATGTCAACGAGCTAAAAGCTGTGTTGCTAAAGCACGAAGAACAGCTTGCCGAAGAGCTTGTCGAATCGATACTGGCATACGCGTTGGGTCGAACGATTGAGTTCTCCGACTCCGACGACGTTGCCGCCATCATGGCGCGCCTTAAGAAGGACAAGTATCCGATCCGTTCGATGATCCGAGAAATTGCCCTCAGCCCGCTTTTCAAAAAGCGAGGCTAATTCGTCAACATCACTAACGCTTACCTGGGCCTATTATGATTTCGTTGCGCTGGAAACGCTTCTTGAGATTCGCCAGTCTTTGTTTGATCATCGGCTTGTCCGCTGCCATCTGCGCTGCCGAAAGTCAGCGTCCGAATGTGATCATCCTTTTGGCGGATGACCTTGGTTCAAAGGCTGAGTTGTGGCACAAGTGCTACAACAGCAATCTGAACACCTCAGAATGGAAGCGCTTGAGGAACAGCCTTGTTCTATTAAACACGTTTCAGGAATCTTGGATTCCTTTGATCAAGTCGGGCTCCGGCGGCTTTCGCAAGTTTGAACTGTACGACCTCTCAACGGACCCAAACCAGAAACGCGACATCTCCGGCGAGTGTCCTGAGGTCGTTGAACGCTTGAAGCGATCGTTGCTTGCCATCAACTCCAGTGTGTTGTCCGAGGGTGTGTTTTGGTCGAGACAGCCAACTCAAGTCGCGGCTGGACCAAGGCCGGCTCCCAAGCAGAAACTCTCTGCCGAAGATGCAAAACTGGATAAGCTGCTGACTGCAATCGATCAAACGAAGTTGTCGAAAGCCTACAACGGCAAGTTCGAAGTCCTGGCGACAAACCGCTTGGACGACGAATTCAACACCTCACCAGCAATCGCGGGCGCGCAAATGTTCTTGCGAGGACGAAAGTCGTTGTACTGCATTGACTCCAATGTCACGAAGAAAACGACGCAATCAGGCAAGCCGAGCATCGAAGAAAAGACGAAGATGCACCGGCTCTCGACCACAAGAAGGTCGGCCTACGATGCGTTTGCCTATGTGAATCGTTTGCCCGCCAAACTATACGACGAAGAATCTTCCGCCGACCATGTCGGACGCATCTTCGGTCGTCTGGCGAATCAGGAAGGCCGCATTCTGCTGAAGGCTCCGCCCGGTATGGACTAGCAAGCTTACCTGGGATTCAAGACGTTTCTCCAGTATGCGGGAACGGCAAGCGTCGGGAACTGTGCCGCTTGCCACACCTTGCCCGACTTTACAGACACCAAATCTCACATCGTTACAAACAGTGTTAAGCCAAAGCCTACGCTATCGCTTCGAAATCTTGGCAAACGCAAAGTGGACTTGAAGAAGGTGTTCGAGAGAAAGCTGGAAGCGGCACGGCTGAAGAAGGCGGGCACGGCTGCTCAAATCAGTGACAAGTACGCGGCAATGGATCTCAGCAAGAGCGATGTCACTCAGTTGATAGCTTTTTTGAAACTCTTAGACGACGTGTCGGATAAGCAGTTTCGTGAATTAATCATTAAGGCCGAAGTGCTCGACACGACTTTGGGGTCAGAGTGAAAAGCGTATCTGGCTGCTATCGAGAGTTCTCCGTTGTGCAATCTGTTCGTCAAGATGATGAACACGATGGGTTGGAAACGGGTCGTTTTCTACAAGCGACGGTGAGTTTACTTGGTAGAAGTTAGAAGCTGTGGCACGATTCGACCGCCGCGGACGAGCGGGACTGGTCGACCTGGACTTGCCAGGATTTCGTGCCGCGGATCAATGCCGATCAAGCGGCAAGCGGTGACCAGAATATCCTTAGGATTGATCGGATTGTTGAGCACGTCGCCGGCGATCTCATCCGTGGCTCCAACCACTTGACCTTGCGGCACGCCGGCACCTGCAAACAGTTGGCAGTAGGCTCGCGACCAGTGGTCTCGACCGGGTATGGGTTGCCCATTGAGCCGCGGCGTGCGCCCATGCTCGCTTAGGCACATGACAAGCGTATCATCCAGCATGCCGCGTTGCCGTAAATCGTTCATCAACGTGGCAAAAGCCTTGTCGAAGGCGGGCAACAAGAAGTTCTTCATTCGTGGATGATGGTAGTAGTGAGTGTCCCAGCTTTCGTCCGTCTGACCGTACTCGTCCCAAACAACGGTCACGAATTTGACGTCGGTTTCGAGCAACCGTCGAGCTGCCAAACATGACTGTCCGAACAACGTCATGCCGTATGCTTCGCGAAGCGCGACTGGTTCGTCTTCGATCTTGATGGCATCGCGCAGCTTTGGGCTACTGAGCAATCGAAAGGCAGATTGACGTTGTCGAAGATATCCACGGCTCGCCTTTGTTGACTCAACGGCGTCCGTTTTGTTTTCGATTTGATCGAGCAACAAGCGGCGACGATCGAGTTGTTCAGTACTCGCGCCAGCGGCACTGTCAGTCCCAAACCCAAAACGTCCTTCGGGAGTGATTTCTTGGAACGGATCGTCGACGGGTGACTCGCCATAGAATTCTGTCCACAGTGGATCGTAGCCCATGCCCAAGAATCCCCCGAACGTTCCAGATCGTTTGTTGGGGCGAGCATAAAGGCTTTGTCGAAACGGAAGCATCACATTCCGTGGCAGTCCATTGGAAGTCCCAAGCATGCCTTGCTCGCCCAATAGGTCGACGATACTGCCCAAATAAGGCCACTGGTCCGGATGCCGCTGTCGTCCTTCGATCCGTTCCGTGTCAGGATTTCCGGTCAAGGTATAGGACGCAGAGTGGATATTCCAAGGATGTGACATCGAGCGAATCAGGGTGCATTGATCAAGCACTCGCGAAGACTGCGGCAGATGCTCGCCCACATTGATGCCGGGCAAACACGATGGAATGGCGGAGAACTCGCCGCGAATATTGTCCGGAGCTTCCGGCTTCGGATCGAAAGTGTCGAGCTGGCTCCAAGCACCATAGATATAAAGGAGCAGGACTTGCTTGGCTCGGCCAAACCCTGGTGCCGCTTCTGCTGCCGTCGATTGGTCTGGGCGCGAGCCACCAATTCCTGCTCCCAACGCAGCCAACGATCCTGCACCGAGTAACTCACGCCGACTGAGCGAACCAGACGTCAATCCCAAGTTGGTTGATAAACTGTCCATGCCGACATTATGTGACGAGACGTCCGCTTGCGTCAATCTGTCAATTCGAACGCGGGACACCATAATTCGGGGAAGTGAACCCGCGTTCCGAATACCGTGTCCACTCAACGGCCAAGCATCCGAAAGGCTGCGATCTCTTGCTTTATGAGTTTGATCATGCGTATTCAATCCATCAATCCCGAATTGATCGCTGAAATCTCGTTCCTGAATGCGGGACGTGGCCGGGGCCGATACTACGTCGACCAATTGCCAATTCATGAGGCGTTTGTTGATAGCTTACCTGAAGGGATGGCAGCCATTGTGGTGACTGCGGATCTACAATGACGCGAACAGTTCACAAAGAAGTTGCCCTGCGAATGAACCTGCCGACTGGCTCTATCGGCGTGTTTCTGGCCGGCGACTTTTATACTGTCCCTGCATTCGATAAGCGTGGCGGTTCGGGAGACGTGAGCGAACTTTGGCGGGGGTTTGCTGATGACTTTGATTGGGTGATTGGCGTCGCTGGTAATCACGATTCTTTCGGAGAAGACCGCAACGCCGCGCCGCGTTTCAATGATCGAAGGATTCATTATCTCGACAATCAACGCGTCACGGTCGAGGGCCTCAAGATCGCCGGGCTCGCTGGCATTATTGGCAACCCTAGCCGAATGCGTCGGCGGAGCGAAGATAGCTATTGCAAAGCGAGTGAGGAGCTATTGGATTCTCAAACCGACATCTTGATTACGCACGACGGTCCGGATGCGCCACCGCACGGTTTCGTCGGTTCAACATTAGTTCGAGAGGCACTCGAGATTCTGCAACCGCGACTTGGCATCCGTGGTCACGCTCACTGGAACGAGCCGTTCGTTGAACTTGATGGTGGCGTGAACGTGCTGAACGTCGATGCGAGAGTTGTCATTCTTCGCGAACGGCCTGCTTAGACTGACGGAGCGCTAAGCCGTGTTCTTATAACGCAAAGATGGCTTCTCGACTGTCACAAGTGTGTTGGGCGGGACATCCTCGTTGAAGACCGAAACACTGGCACCAATAACCGATCCTGCGCCGATGACGGTTTCTCCGCCTAAGACCGTCGCGTTGGCATAAATGACCACGCCTTCTTCGATGGTTGGGTGGCGTTTGGCTTCGCGGATGATGTTGCCATCGCCGTCGCGAGGGAAGCTGATTGCGCCCAGTGTCACACCTTGATACAACTTTACGTTGGCCGCGATATCGGTGGTCTCGCCAATGACGACGCCCGTACCGTGGTCGATAAAGAAGGACGGGCCGATGCGAGCTCCGGGGTGAATATCGATTCCCGTGCGACTATGAGCCCACTCGCACATCATGCGTGAGATCATTGGCACTTTGAGCAGATACAACTCGTGCGCCAAACGTTGAATCGTGATGGCTTCAATGCC